>JAFTEP010000132.1 GCA_017453605.1 Clostridia bacterium | reverse complement strand
TCGCTGCTGCGTCCGCGCCGGGATCCCGTTCCACGGTCTCAGGCACGATCTCAGCAAGTACTCGCCGACCGAGTTCATCCCCGGCGTCAGATATTTCCAGGGAGTGCGTTCCCCCAACGAGAAGGAGAGGGAGAAGTTCGGCTATTCCGCCGCGTGGATGCACCACAAGGGCCGCAACCGCCACCACTTCGAATACTGGAACGACTACGATCCCGTCACCAAGAAGCTCGTCGCCGTCCCGATGCCGAAAAAGTGGTTCGTCGAGATGTTCTGCGACCGCGTCGCCGCGAGCAAGACGTACAAAAAGGAGCAGTACACCGACCGCTCCCCGCTCGAATATTATCTTCACGCCAAACACGAGCGCCTTATTCATCCCGACACAAAGCGCGATCTCGAGTTCTTTTTGAATATGCTCGCCGACGAGGGCGAGAAGAAGACCTTCGATTACATCAAAAACGTCTTTCTCAAATCTTCCGGAAGCGCCTCAGAGGATCCCGCTTAAAAGGATCTCGAGCCCTATCGCGACAAGGATCGCGCCGCCCAGGATCTGCGCTTTCCCTGAAAGCTTCGTCCCGGCTTTCCTGCCGATCAGGATCCCGGCGACGCACAGTATAAAGGTCACCGCCGCGATGATCGCCGCGCAAATGAGCGCGTGAGGCGCGTCGTAGTCGCTGATCGCGAAGCCCACCGAGAGCGCGTCTATGCTCGTGGCGATCCCCTGCATGATTAGCGCGCCGATGCCGAGGCGCACCGCTTCTTTTTCGCCGTCCTTCGGGGCTTTTGAGGCTTCAAAAATCATCTTTCCTCCGAGGAACGCGAGCAAAACGAACGCGATCCACGGGACGGCTTTTGAAAAGCTCTCGAAGCGCTCCACCGCCGTGTGCACTAAAAACCATCCCGTCAGCGGCATGAGCGCCTGGAACAGAGCGAACGTAAAGGGGATCCCGAAGAATTTCGCCTTTTTCATTTCCGGCTCACCGAGTCCGTCGGCGAGCGAAACGGAGAACGCGTCCGCCGCGAGCCCTACTCCGAGCAGCAGACTGTTTATTAAAAATGTGATCCCCTGCGGCGTGACTTTTCGCCTCCCGGACTTTTTTAGTGATTGTATCATCCCGGTCTTACTTTGTCAAGGCTGTATTTCGGCGGATTTTCGCAAAAAAGCGCAAAAAGGCGTTGACTGAGAGCCGAAAAAAGTTTATAATTTTATCATAGGGAGTATCAAACTGAAACTCTTTTCAGACAGGAGGATGGATAATGGCTCAGCAACAGCTCTACAAATGCCCGTGCTGCAACGGCTCTATGAGCTTCGACACCGCGTCACAGCGCGTCAAGTGCCAGTACTGCGATACGGAATTCGATATGCAGTCGCTTCTCGATCTCGACCAGGATCTCAGCGGCGACACGCCGGACAGCATGGAGTGGCAGGACAGCACGTCATATTACACCGAGGACGAGGGTCTGAGGATCTATTCCTGCTCGAGCTGCGGAGGCGAGATCGTCGGCGACCAGACTATGGCTGCGACGCTCTGCCCGTTCTGCTCGAATCCGGTCGTCATGAAGGCTCAGTTCACGGGAGAACTCAAGCCGGACCTCGTGGTCCCGTTCAAGCTCGACAAGAAAGCCGCGATCGAGGCCATGAAAAAACACTTCGAGGGCAAAAAACTGCTTCCGAAGGTCTTCAGGAGCGAAAACCACCTCGAAGAGATCAAGGGAGTCTACGTCCCGTTCTGGCTCTTCGACGCCGATGCGGACGCGCGCATCAGATACAGGGCTTCAAAAGACCGCACCTGGCGCGAAGGCAACTACAGATGCACCGAGACCAGCTATTATTCCGTCGTCAGAGAGGGCACGCTCTCGTTCAAAGCCGTCCCCGTCGACGGTTCGGAAAGGATCCCCAACGATCTCACCGAATCGCTCGAGCCCTTCGACGTCACCCAGGGAGTCGATTTCCAGACGGCGTATCTGGCGGGCTTCTTCGCCGACAGATACGACGTCGACACCGAGACCTGCCGCAAGCGCGCCAACGAGCGCATCAAGCTTTCCACCGAGGACGAGTTCCGCTCGACGGTCACCGGCTTTTCCACCGTCACCGTCGAGAGCAGCAGCGTGAAGTTCTCAAACGGCACCGCGAAATACGCGCTTCTGCCCGTCTGGCTTCTTACGACGATGTGGAACGGCGAGAAATACGTTTTCGCGATGAACGGTCAGACCGGCAAATTCGTCGGCAACCTCCCGCTCGACAAATCGGCGAGCAGACGTATGTTCTGGGGCTGGGCGGCGGCGTTCTTCGCCGCGGTGCTCGGCGTCCTCTATCTGTTCTATCTGATGTGAGGAGGGTATAATAATGAAAAACAAAACCGCTTTGAAACGTATCCTTGCGCTCTTCGCGGCGCTCGCCCTTATCTTCTCACTTACCGCGGTCTGCTTCGCGGCTGAATCCGGCGAGTTTCATGTCATAGACGCGGCTGGCGTACTTAACGATTCTCAGATCGACGAGCTCGAAAAAGCCATAGAAAAAGCGCGCGAGGAGAGCGGAGTCGATTTCTACTTTGTGACCGTCAAGGATTTCACCGCTTACGGCTACGGCGAGGACGACGTCAGCGAGTTCACGATGGACATCCTCTTCGACAAAGACGTCTTCGGCGTCAAGGAATCCGACAGCGCTTCTATCCTTGTTTTCAGCACCGAGGCGAGAGATTTCTGCACTTACTCCACACAGCCCGTATATGATATAGTCAAAGGCGAAATTGAGGAATACATAGAAGAATACGAAATTCTGCCTTGTGTCAAGAACGGAAAGGACGACTATTTCTCAGCAGCCCTTGCTTTTATCGAAGGATATTCAGACGCCGTTTCAAACAACGGTTCCGTAATCTCCCCTCAGGTTGACTTTAATAGCAGCACGGGAAATTCGTCATCCGTTTTTTCCGGCTTCGGTTCGGGAATGTCGGTTTTTGGGATCGCCGCCGCGGTGTTTACGGCGATCATCAGTCTGCTCTTTATCTTCTATCTGCTTTGAGGGGGTGATGAGAGTGAAAAAAACAGCACTTAGTCGCATTTTCGCGATCTTCTTCTGCGCTGTCCTGATCTTTTCTCTTTCGGCGCTCTGCCTTGCGGATGACGACGGGGACAAGACCGATGAGATCCTTGAAACTTCCGATAGCTTCGACGGCGCTGACGACACCGTGACCGTCGGCGCGGTCTGCGACGCCGACACCGACGCCGCTCCCGAAACGGGCTCGGAAACTTACACGACCGGCGCCTCGGACTCTTACGACTATCACGTCATCGACGTCGCGGAAGTCCTCAGCGACACCCAGCTCGACGCTCTCGAAAACGAGATCGTCAGGGCGCGCGCCGAGAGCGGAGTCGATTTCTACTTTGTGACCGTCAAGGATTTCACCTCCTACGGCTACGGCGAGGACGACGTCAGCGAGTTCACGATGGACATCCTCTTTAAAGAAGATGTCTTCGGCGTCAAGGAGACCGACAGCGCCGCGATCCTTGTGTTCAGCACCGATTACAGGGATTTCTGCACCTATTCCACTCAGCCCGTCTACGATATAGTCCGGGGAGAGATTGAGGAATACATTGAGGCGCACAACATCCTCCCGAACGTCCGGGACAACAAAGACGACTACTACAGCGCCGCGCTCGCATTCGTCACGGAGTATTCCAAAGTCGTGAAGGAAAGCAAGGCGGGCACTCTCGACCGCTCGCTCTACAAGGAGCCTTTCGGCTGGTTCGGAGGGGGAGTGATCAGCGCGATCGTCGGACTCATCGCCGGCGCGGTGAAGACGGGCTCTCAGAAATCGAAACTCAAGACCGTCCATTTCCAGGACAGGGCGTCCAAGTACACCGTTCCCGGATCCCTGGAGGTCGACAACAGCCGCGACACCTTCCTTTACAGCCACGTCAGCCGCGTCTACGTCGAGCCCTCCTCGTCCCGCAGCAGCGGGGGAGGCGGAAGCAGTTTTTCCGGCGGCTCCCACGGCGGAGGCGGCAGGAGCGGCAAATACTGATGACTTCAAGCCCTTTGCCTTCGCTTTGCCGGAGACGGAGGGCTTAAAATTTTTATAGGAGCGAAAAATGCTTTTTGAAAAGATCACTCCCGAACAGGCGGGAGTCCCGAGCGGCTGCGTAGAGCGCTTCATCCGCTTTCTTGAAAAAAACGGCGCCGTCATGCACTCTCTTCTTCTGATGAAGGGCGAAAGGATCTTCGGCGATTTCAGCTGTAAGCCCTTTTCGTCCGAAGAAAACCACAGGATGTATTCGCAGACCAAAAGCTTCACCGCGATCGCGATCCTGCTTCTCGTTCAGGACGGCAGGCTCTCCCTCGACGATCCGATCACGAAATTCTTCCCGGAGTATCTCACGCCCGACACCGATCCGAACCTTTATAAACTGACCGTGCGCCGTATGCTCACAATGGAGACCGGCTGGCGCACGTCGAGCTGGTTCCGGACGCGCGAAAAAAACAGAGTGAGCTTCTATTTTTCCGGCGAGAGCCAGCCCTATCCCTCGGGTCTCGTGTTTCAGTACGACTCGACGGGCTCTCAGGTGCTTTGTTCTCTCGCGGAGCGCCTCAGCGGGATGAAAATGCTCGACTATCTTCGCATGAAGCTCTTTGATAAAATGGGCACGTTCAAAAACGCCGAAATGCTCCAAATCGCAAACGGCGATTCCTGGGGCGATTCTGCGCTCCTCTGCTCTGTGCGCGACGTCGCCTCGATCGGCAGACTTCTGATGAACGGCGGCGAGTGGAACGGCGAACAGCTCATCGACCCGCATCTCGTGCGCGAGGCGGTCTCCCGTCAGGTCGACAACGACGAGACGGGCTTCGACAACGATGCTGATTCCGCGGGCTACGGCTATCAGATCTGGCGTCTCAAAAACGGCTTCTGGTTCAGGGGGATGGGCGGTCAGTTCACGGTCTGCATCCCCGAAAAGGACCTCATCTGCGTCTGCACCGGCGACAATCAGGGTCTGAAAGCGTTTTCGTCGCTTTTCGTCGCGGGCTTCAACGAGTTCATCTGCGAGCGAGCCGGAGATCCGCTGCCGGAGGATAACGCGTCTTTCGCCTCGCTCTCGGCGCTCGGCGATTCCCTCGAGCTGGCGGTCTGCGCCGGCAAAAAGTTCAGTCCGTGCAGGGATGAACTCGACTCAAAAATCTGGCTCTGCCCGGAAAACCCGATGGGCATAAGCCGTTTCTCCGTGAAGTTCTCGCCCGACGGAACGAAAGGCGAATTCCTCTGGGAAAACGCCCAGGGCGAAAAAAAGCTCCCGTTCGGCGTCGGCTTCAACGTCTTCACGAAGTTCCCTCAGTTCGGCTATTCCGACCTTGTAGGCGGTCAGGTCACAGAGGACGGCTTCACATATAAATGCGCGGTCAGCGGCGCCTGGAGGGAGGACAGAAAATTCGCCCTCCGCATCCAGATCATCGACAGATATTTCGGCAACTTATTCGTTTTGATCTCCTTTGATCCAGACGGCGCGGCTCTCGTGATGAACAAGACCGCCGAGCATTTTCTTGACGAATATCAGGGCAGGACCTACGGCGTCCCGGAGAACTGATGCCTTTCGGACACAAAAAAGCCCCGGAGCGCGCTTCTTTTTGAAGCGCCCCGGGGCAGGTTTATTTATCAATTTATCTGTTGATCTTTCTTGTTTTTATCTCCTCGAAGAATTCCTTCGTGGTCCCGCAGCAGTGGGCGGGGATGAAAAGTCTGCTTTTCAGCTTTTCTTCTATCGACGGCAGAAAATCGTAGCAGCCGCCGCACAGACCGCTGTGATCGCTCCCGCCGGAGATATAAAGCCCCTTTTCGAGCGCGACCCTGAGGCTCATTTCGGCTTCCGGCTGCTTCTGTTCCGGGTGCCAGACATCTATCCCGTCGATCCCCGCCGCAAAGATCGGTTTTTGCGGCGGGCGGCGCGCTTATTTCAAAAAGAGCTCGATGACCGGGCACAGGCCGGGCTGTATCGCCGGAAGAGAAAAAACCGTGGAGGGCTTGTCGGGCAGTGACTCCTTTCCCCTGTTGATGGAATCGGTTTTCTGAGTCAGGGGCTTGAATTTCACCTCGCTGCCGTCCTGCAAAAACTGAGCGTAGTCCACTCTTTGGGGATCGAGACCCTCAAAAGCCAGATGCTTGAAGGGGTAGGTCTGAAGGTGGATATACAGGCGGCTCCCGTCCTCCCTCTGGGTGAGGCGGCATCCCGCCGGCGCCGAAAACTCCGGCTCCGCCATGGTACAGCCGTATATGGAGCGTGAATTGGATCTCATCCAGTCGCCGTAGACCTTCAGCGCCTTTTCAGCCCTGGGGTCGAACACGCCTCTGGAGGTCGGGCCCACGTTCATCAACAGATTACCGCCCAAGGATACGGTGTTGACAAGAAGGTTTATCAGCGTTTCGGGAGATTTCCAACTGCTTTCGTCCCGGTGATAGCCCCAGGAGCCCGAGAAGGTCTGGCACGCTTCCCAGGTGACGTATTCGCCCGTTTCGGGATGTCTGACCCAATCGTTGGGCTGATACTGTTCGGGAGTGTAAAGATCCTGCTCCACGCCGGAGCGGTTGTTGATGATGATGCCCGGCTGGAGTGATCTGGCGAGTTCTATGAGCTTTTCGGACTCCCACTGATCCTTTCCCTTTCCTCCGGAGAACTGGAAGGCGGCGTATTTTTCGCTGGGAGCGTATGAAAAATCGAACCAGAGTATATCTATCTTTCCGTAGTTGGTGAGCAGCTCTCTCACCTGATCTCTCATGTAGGCGGCGTATTTGGTCATATCCCTGCCCCGGTCCAGCTCCGCGGCGTTTTCGTCGTGCCTTCTGGGGTGGTAAAGGTCGATGGGGAACTGTGGATGGTGCCAGTCGATCAGAGAATAGTAGAAGCCCACCTTCAACCCCTCGGCTCTGAAGGCGTCGGCGTACTCCTTCACCAGATCCCTTTTGAACGGAGTGTTGGTGATCTTGTAGTCCGTGTAAGCCGAATCGAAGAGGCAGAAGCCCTCGTGGTGCTTTGTGGTGAGCACCGCGTACTTCATTCCGCTCTCGCGGGCTGTCTTCGCCCACTGCTGGGCGTCGAAGAGGTCGGGATCGAAGTGACGAAAATAACGGTCGTACTGATCCTCGGGGATGGATTCGTAGTTTTTCACCCACTCGTGCCTGGCAGGCATGGAGTAGAGGCCGAAGTGGATGAACATACCGAAGCGGTCCCGGACGAACCACTCGGTATCGCCGGGAGAGGGTCTTCTTTTGTACGAGCTCATGATTTGTCTCCTTTTTCTTGACTTTGACTCAATTATATCATATAATCGTCCTTGTTCAATGGACTATCTGTCCTAAAACATGGAGAATCTGTCATGTATATAATAGAAAAGCTCTGTATGCCGCAGATAAAGCGCCTGGGAGTCCTGGACGTCAGCGCGGTGGATATGGCGCGTCTGGATAAGGAATGGACCAATCCCAACGCCCGGGCGCCCTTCAACAGGCTGTATTTTGTCATTTCCGGCGGCGGCAGGGTCTGGGTCAACGGCAGACCCACGGATATGACTCCCGGCAACGCCTATCTCATCCCCGCCGACAGCGAATTCGCTTACACCTGTGAGGATACACTGGTCAAGCTGTACGTCCACTTCTCGGTCCCGTCCCTGGGCAAGGGGGATCTTCTGGAGGACGTGAAGGATTGCCTCAGCTATAACCTGGGAGAACGGAAGATCAGGGAACTCGCGGAGCTGGCGGCCGGGATGGACGCCGCCGGCGCCTACGCGGTGATCTCGCAGATCACCGGGATCGTATCCCGGGTCTGCCGGGACCGGGGGATCAGGGGAGAGAGCCGCTTCTCGCCGCCGGTCCGGAGAGCGCTGGAATTCATAGAAGCCAACAAGAGCGCCGGCGTCATCGGCGAAAAGGACGTGGCGGCGGCGGTCTTCGTCAGCGTCAGCCGGCTGAGAAAGCTCTTCCGGGAGCAGGTGGGAATGCCCATAGGTCAGTACATCTCCCGCGGGACCCTTTCCGCCGCGGAGCTGGATCTGAGGATCACCGATCTGTCCGTCAGGGAGATCTCCGTCGCTCACGGCTACTGCGATCAGTTCTATTTCTCCAGAGTTTTCAAAAAGCATTACGGGACCTCTCCCGCCGTTTACAGAAAAAACATCCTTACCTGAAAGGCGCATAAATGAACGCGATTTCCAGATTTTTCGGTCATCTTCACACCGTGAACCGCCACAGATTCAAGGTCTTCGTCCACTGCGTGAAGGCGGGGATCCCCGGGCACGGTCTCAGACACGATCTCAGCAAGTATTCTCCCGCGGAATTCATCCCCGGGGTCAGATTCTTCCAGGGAGACCGCTCTCCCAACGAAAAAGAGAGAGAAGTACGGACATTCCTTCGCCTGAATGCACCATAAGGGCAGGAACCGCCATCATTTCGAGTACTGGTGGGACTACGATTCCGCCACCAAGGCTGTGGCGGCGGTGAAGATGCCCTCCAAGTGGTTCGTGGAGATGTTCTGCGACCGGGTCGCCGCCAGCAAGATATATCGGAAGAAGGATTACACCGACTCCTCGCCTCCGGAGTATTTCAGAAGGGCAAAGCACGAGAGGATCATACATCCCGAGACCAGAAAAGAGCTGGAGGAGCTTCTTGTCATGCT
>JAFTEP010000131.1 GCA_017453605.1 Clostridia bacterium | reverse complement strand
GCTCCTTTGCGTAAAGCGCGTCGAGTTTATTCCATTCCTTCCTGAAAAGCTCCGTGTCCGCTCCGCAGAGCCTGAAGCAGGTTGTCATCGGCTGGGAATAGCCGTCCGATTCACGCCCGAGCTGATAATCACAGCCGGCAAGAAAGAAAAGTTCGCCGTCTCCCGATGCGTCGATGAAAAAATCGGCTTCGAATTCAAGCACTCCCGAAACCGTCGCGGCGGACAGGCTCGTTACCCTTTTTTCTTCGGTCTTCACGGCGAACGCGGTCGCGTTGAAGAGCACTTCGACGCCTGATTCCGCGGTCATCTCGTCGAAGACGAATTTGTAAAACTCCCACGAGGTCTCGCCGAACTTCTCAAAGCGATCCCTCATTTCGGTGAATATCCCCGCGCTCAGGAGCCTTCTCCCGCCGTTTTTCGGCCTCGTGCGGTATGTCATGAAGGGATAGACGAGGCTGTTGGTCATCGCGCCGCCGAACTGTCCGGTCTTATCTATCAGCAGGACTTTCAGCCCCTGTCTGGCGGCGCTGACCGAGGCTGCGACTCCGCTTATCCCGCCGCCGAGCACTATTAGATCGTATTTTTTCATTTTTTCTCCTAGAGTCATCCTCTGAACGTGAATCTCACCGGCGGTCTTTCCGCGGCGAGGGGAGAGGTGAACTGCGTCGCTTTTCCTATGGGACCGCTGTAGTCGAAGTGACAGTCGCCGCAGATCAGGGCGCGGACTTTTGAATCCGGCGCTTCGATCAGGGAAAAGATCTTTCTCCAGCTATCGCCGACGCAGATCGCGTTGTTCCCGAGCGCCCAGTCTTTTTTCTGAAACGAAAGCGTGAATCTGTTCAGATCGTCGGTGGAGAGCGGAACGTGCTGGAACAAAACGACGTTTTCTTCCCCTTCCATGGCCTTTTCGAGCCCTTCGAGCGCTTCGTCGTGATAGAAATTGTCCGTATTGTCTATCCCTATAAGCGCGAGAGGGCCGATCTTCATCTTTTGAACGAAAGTGCTCCCTCCGCACAGAGGCGCGAAGATCCTTCTCATTTCGTCGGGCGATCTTTTTGAGAAGATCATATCGTGATTCCCGGGCACAAACATAAAAGGAAGCGTGATCTTTTTCAGGTTTTCGCACATGAATTCAAAGGCGGCGGGAGTGAAGAAGTCGATAATATCTCCCGTGAACACCACGGCGTCCGCGCAGTCGGGATCGTCACCGATCGCTTCGCAGAGCTCTGCGAAGCGCTGAGCCGAGCTTTTTCCGTCAATAAAAAACCTGTCGAAGCGCATCTTTCCGAAATCGGCCAGCTTTTTTCCCTTGTGCGGTCCGTCGTCTATGATGAAGCCTTCTTCGCGTTCGTCCGTCAGGACGATGTGGCTGTCGGTCACGTGAAGGATCCTGACCGTGTCTTTCAGCCCGGGGACCGCGACCGTCTTATCCGTGCATTCGAGACGCTTCATTCTTGCTTGAGATACTCTTTTGCGAGCTCTGCGTATTCCTCGGCGTTTTTTTGCATATAGCTCTCCGCGCTCTCGTCGAAGGTGCGGATCACCTTTGCCGGCACTCCGACCGCGAGAGAGTTGTCGGGGATGACGTCCTTTTCCTTCACGAGCGCACCGGCTCCGATCAGACAGTTTTTCCCGATCACCGCGCCGTTGAGAACTGTCGAATTCATCCCGATCACCGAGTTGTCGCCGACCGTGCAGCCGTGGACGACCGCGTTGTGACCGACCGTGACGTTGTTTCCGATGTGACAGGGCTTGCCCGCGTCCGCGTGCACGGTGCAGTTGTCCTGGATAGAGGTGTTTTCGCCTACGGTTATCTCTGCCATATCGCCCCTCAGCACCGCTGAAAACCACAGAGACGAGCCCTTTTTCACCTTGACGTCGCCGATGATGTCCGCGGAGTGCGCGACAAAAACTCCCTCTTCTATCTCGGGCTTCTTGCCTCCGAATTCCATTATCATTTTTCTTTCCTCGCTTATTGTTTCGTTATAGGTAAAAACTTATCATTCCCACGGATGGAGAACTATTTTTATGATTCGAGAGTTCTTTGATTCAAAAAGCGCGAGCGCGTCCTCAAATCTTTCGAGCGGGAACGACGCCGAAACCATCGACCTGAGGTCGATCTTTTTTTCGTCGACGAGCTTTATAAGATGATCCCAGCCCTTTTCGTTCCCGGTATATCCGCAGACGCTGATCTGTCTCAGGATGCAGTCGATGACGGGGAGAGTCACGGTCTCTTCGGCGTCGGGCAGTCCGTATAAAACGACCTTTCCTCCGCTCTTGACCGCCGAGAAGCACTGTTTTATCGTCTTACTGCTCCCGAGCGCGTCGATCGCGATATCCGCGCCGAGCGAGTCTGTGTGCGCTCTGACGTATTCGGTCACGTCTTCGGTGCGAAGATCTATCACTTCGCCGCCCATCTGTTTCACCAGCGCGGCTTTGACGTCGTTTCTTGCGGTGCAGAACACCTTTCCGGCTCCGAGCGCCATTGCAGACTGCACGAACGACAGACCGGCGACGCCCGATCCCTGGATAAGAACTGTCTGCCCGGGTTTCATACCGCACTGCAGAACGGCGCCGAAGGGGCAGGCGACCGCCTCCATTATCGCGCCTTCGTCCCAGCTTATGCTGTCCGGGATGAACCTGATGCAGCCCTCGGGAACGGTGACGTATTGAGCGTCCCCTCCGTTGTAGGGAGGATATCCGATCTCCCCGGCGCTGCAAAGATGCTTTCTTCCCGTGCGGCAGAACTCGCACTTTCCGCAGCCGACGTACGTCTCGACGACGACGCGCCTGCCGATAAGGTCCTTTTCGCAGCCTTCGCCGACCTTGTCTATAAAGCCGCAGATCTCGTGTCCGAGAACGTGAGGCGGCTCACCGCCGTAGAATTTGCCTCTTATTATATGCACTTCCGTCGCGCAGAGACCGACAGCCATCACTTTGATCCTGACCCAGCCCGGTCTGCACTCCGGCTCGGGCAGATCGGCGAATCTCAGTTTTCCGACGCCCTCCCAGATAACGGCTTTCAAGAAACACCCTCCAGCATCTTTTTCATCGTTTCGATGATTTCAAGTTCTTCACTTGTCATTTCTTCGTTGACCTTCATCCCGCAGGCCTTCGCGAGGAGCTTGTATCCTCTCGGGAAAGTCAGTCTGTCCGCCTCTCTTATTATCGGCAGGATCGAAGCCTGGAGCGCCATCGCGTCTCTCAGCCTGTTTTCGTCGAAGGCTCTGTAGATAGAAGCGATCTTTCCGGGCATAGACGCTCCGAGCGCGGTCATGCTTCCCGCGCATCCGGCAGTGAGAGCGGGCAGGAGGATGTCGTCAGTTCCTGTGTAGATCCTGAAATCGGGTCTTATCTCGCTTTTTATGCTCACAAGATGCGCGATCCTCTTCATGTTCGCCGAGGAATCCTTGAGCCCGACAAGATTCGGGATGTTCAGAAGCTGAGTGAAGGTCGGTATCTCGATAGCAGTCGTGAAAAACGGAACGTGATACGCGAAGATACTCATTTTTTCGTCGAACCTGCAGATGCGCCCGAAAAATTCCGTTACGCTCTTCTGCGACTGCCCGTAGTAGTACGGCGGGCACACAAGACAGGCATCAAATCCGAGAGACGCCGCCGCCGCGATATCCCGTTCGGTCCCTTGAGCGGATGTCTCGCAGGCCCCGGCAATAAGCTTTTTGCGCCCTTTATTGACTTCGGCGACGGTCTTGAATATACTGACCCTGTCCTCAAAGTCCATCTTCACGGCTTCTCCCGTGGAGGCGCAGGGCAGGATCGCGTCGGCGTCCGAGAGGCAGATCCTCTCCGTGTCGCGCGCTATCTCTTCGAGGTCCGGCTTCAGAGCTTCAGAGAACGGCGTGACCGTGACCGCGACCATACGGATATCTTTTACCGTTTTCATTTGTCTGCACGGTATCTTTCTACGATCGTGTCGTCGACTTCGATCCCCATTCCGGGAGTCTGCGGTATCGCGACGTAGCCCTCTGAGTCGATCGTGAACAGAGGCCTTGTCAGCGTCTGGCGCAGCACGGTGTCCTGCTCGCAGAATTCGAGATACCAAGCGTTGGGCAGAGTCGCGATGTACTGCAGGGTGGACGCCATGAGGATGTTCGTCTTGAAGGCGTGGGGGATGATCGTCGCGTTGAATTCCTCCGCGAGGTCTATCAGTTTGCGGGCGACGGTCAGTCCTCCGCAGCGGCTCAGATCCGGCTGGACTATATCGACGCAGCGGCGTCCCAGAAGCTCGCGGTATTCGTGAAGCGTCCCGACTTCTTCTCCGCCGGAGATCCTCACGTTTGTCACGGCGTTCAGCCTTGCGTAGCCGTCGAGATTGTCCGGATGGAAGGGCTCTTCGACCCAGTAGACGTCGTATTCCTCAAAAGCCTTCACTGTTCTCATCGCGCCCTTGACGTCCGTCCAGCGCATACCGATGTCTATCATCAGCTTCTTGTCGTCGCCGAGAGCCTTCCTGCAGGCCTTGACAAGCGCGATATCCTTCTCGAACGACTCGCCGAGAGCGCCCCAGCCGAGCTTCATTCCCTGATAGCCTTTTGTCATGTGCTTTTCGACGAGCTCGTTTATCTCTTTTTCCGTCCCCGGCATCAGAACGCTGCAGTAAGCCCGGATCTTTGTTCTGTAGCTTCCGCCGAGAGCCTTCGCTGTCGGGACCTTGAAATACTTTCCGATTATGTCCCAAAGCGCCATATCTATACCGCTCATAGCGTGGATGACCGCGCTCCTGCGGCCGTGATAGATGCTCTTTGAATACATCTTTCGCCAGAGCCTCTCCACGTCAAGCGGATCTTCGCCTATTAGCACTTCCTTGAGACCCATGCACGCCATGTGGGAAGCCTGCATATCGATTATGCTCTTTACGACGTAAGGAGCGGAATCGACCTCTCCGACGCCGGTTATCCCCTCGTCGGTGTCGACGAATATGACGACGGTGTCCTGGCTTCCGTCGCCGATCATTTCGATCGTGGGCTGACGCAGTATGACCGAACGAACGTCTGTGATCTTCATTTTTTTGTTTCTCCGTTTCTTAAAATAAAATATTCTAAATCAAGAGGGTATCCAAACAGGTTTTCGCAGGAGTCTTTTTTCACAAGATAGTTGTTTTCTATCCTTATCCCGAGCCCGTCCTCGTAAAAGCCGGGCTCGAGCGCGGCGAAGGTGTTTTCGGTGATCTTTTCTTCTCTGTCCGGCAGAAATTCCGGCTCCATCAGCTTTTTTTCACCGACTCTGTGTCCGGCGTGATGCGGGCAGAAAAGGCCTGAATCCGCGAGGATATCCTGCATCGCAAAATAAACGTCCTTTGCTTTCGTTCCGGCTTTTATTCTGCTTTCGGTCCCTTTCATCGCGTCAAGAAGCGCTTTGTAGACTTCTTTTGCCCTTTTTGTCGGCTCGCCGATAAAAAACGTTCTCGTCGTGTCGGCGAACACTCCGTTGTACGTCGGCTGGAGATCGAGGATGAGCGTGTCGCCTTTTTTTATGACGCGGTCCGTCGCGTCTCCTTCGATCCTGTCTTTGTTTGCCCCCGAGACGATGTCCCCGGAAGAGGGCGGGTCGAAACCGAGCCTTTTTCTCCACGCGCCCAGGATGATATTTTTCACGTCTTTTTCCGTCATTCCGGCGCGGAGATCTCTTTTCACCGCGTCGAACGCGAGGGCGTTCAGTTCGAGACAGACCTTGAAATCGTTTATGTTTTCCATTTTTTATTCTCTCAAATAAGCTTTCTTTCGACGGCGCGCTCGATGTTCTCGCAGAAGATCATTTCCTTCAGTCTGTCCGGGACGTCGCTGAAGAACACGCGCCCCAGGATTATCCTCGGGTCGTTGAAGGTCTCGTCTGTGCTGAAAACGAATTTGTGCTCCGGCGCCATCTTCACGAGTTCTTCGAGCCATATCCCGGAATACAGTGAGCCGTTTATGTCGCAGTAGACGTTCTCGTATCTTTTTGCCATATCGAGAGTGTCGAGACAGCCGTGATATGTCCCGCCCATGTGTCCCATCAAAAGGCGGAACTTCGGGTACTGCTTCAGGTATTTCTCAAACGATCTCGGTCTGCACATCTCTTCGGTGTCCCAGGTGTGGCAGAGGACGAGGATATCGTTTCTGACCGCGTAATCTATTATCTCGTCGTATTCCTTTGACTCGAGATCCGAGAAGTCGCTGCGCGGATGGATCTTTATCCCGAAAAACTTCGGGTGCTTTCTCATTTCTTCAAGCTGAGCCATGAGCGCTTCGTGCTGCATGGGCTTGTAGTAGAAATAGAGCATCAGCTCATCGAAGTTCTCGCACTGAGAGAG
>JAFTEP010000130.1 GCA_017453605.1 Clostridia bacterium | reverse complement strand
GGTCTCGAGGTTCTCGTCGAGCTCCACTTCCATGTTGTAGAACTTGACTTCGACCCCGTAGAGGAGCGTGTCGTCGTTGGCCATACCGGGCGCGATCTTGTCGAGGGCGTAGATCATCTCGATGATGCCGTCGAGGATCCGCTTCGGCAGGACCAGAGACAGGTCGCCGGGCGTCGCTTTCAGCGTCGGAACGGTCCGGCTCTCCTTCATGCGGTCCACCGTGCTCCGTCTGCCCCGCTCGAGGTCGCCGAAGCGCTGGACGATGACGCCTCCGCCGAGCATGTTGGACAGGCGGGCGATGGACTCACCGTAGCCGTTGGAGTCTTTGAAGGGCTCCGAAAAATGCTTGGAGACCAGCAGCGCGAAGTTCGTGTTGTCGGTCTTCTTGCCCTCATCTTCAAAGCTGTGGCCGTTGACCGTGACGATGCCGTTGGTGTTCTCGTTGACGACGATGCCGTGCGGGTTCATACAGAAGGTCCGCACGCTGTCTTCGAACTTCTCTGTGCGGTAGACGATCTTGCCCTCGTAGAGCTCATCGGTGATGTGCTCGAAAATGGGAGCCGGGACTTCCACGCGGACGCCGATGTCCACACGGTTCGACATGGTCGGGATGCCAAGTTCCGAACAGACCGTCTCCATCCAGTGGGACCCGCTCCGTCCGACAGAGATGATACAGGTCTCCGTGTCGTACATCGCCTCAGCGGTGTGGATGCGGTAGCCGTCTTCCAGCTTTTCCACCCGCTCCACCGGCGTCTTGAAGAAGAAGTCCGCCTTGTCCTTCAGTTCCTCATAGAGGTGCTCGAGGACGATGTAATTGATGTCGGTGCCGAGATGGCGGACCGACGCGTCGAGCAGGGTCAGGCCGTTCTGCATGCACTTTTTCTTGAACTCGGTCCCGGCGGTGGAGTACATCTTCGTGCCCGCTCCGCCGTACTCGCAGTTGATGTCGTCGACATACTCCATGAGTTCGATGGCGGTCTCGCGGCCGATGTGCTCGTAGAGCGTGCCGCCAAAGTCGTTCGTGATGTTGTATTTGCCGTCCGAGAAAGCGCCCGCCCCGCCGAAGCCGTTCATGATGTCGCAGGTGGGACAGTGGATACAGCTTTTCACCGTTTTACCGTCGATGGGACAGCGGCGCTTCGAGAGTTCATGGCCTTCCTCGAAGACGGCGATCTTGAGACCGGTCGCTTTGCGGGTCAGCTCATAGGCGGAAAAGATGCCGCCGGGGCCCGCGCCGATGATGATGATATCGTAATTCATGTTCGTCCCTCCATAGGATCAGTCGCAGCCGTCACAGGTGCTGCAGTCTTCGTCGTCCGGGACCGCCGCAAGACGGCCGCCGAGCGTGACTGCCTTGTCTCCGCCGACGCGGTGGGGTTGGTAAAGGTCCGGGTGCTCCGCGTGGGCCACCTGGATCATGATGGCACATTCGATGCGTTTACGGAAGAGTTCACAACCGTATTCGTAGATGCCTTTGACATCGCCGGTCGCGTGGTACGCGTTCGCAGCGCAGCCGCCGGAGCAGTAGAGCTTCGCCCAGCAGTCCCGGCAGGCGGGACGCGAGGCGAGGGAGACCGAGCGGAACTTTTCGTCGAGCTCTTTGTTGGTGACGCCCTCGAACACGCTTCCCATGCGGTATTTATCGTCCCCGACGAACTGATGGCAGGGGTAGAGATCGCCCCAGGGAGTGACCGCGAAATACTCCGTGCCGGAGCCGCAGCCCGAAAGCCTTTTGTAAATGCAGGGTCCGTTGTCCAGGTCAATCATATAGTGATAGAACGTGATGGGTCTTCCCTCTTTTTCGCGGCGGAGCATCTCTTTGGCGAGGATCTCGTACTGCTCGAAGAGCACGGGAAGGTCCTCTTCCGTGAGCGCGTATTCGTCGCCGGGCGCGCAGACCACGGGCTCCATGCTTAGTTTTGTGAATCCGAGATCGGCGATGTGGAAAAGATCATTCGTGAAATCCGTGTTGAAATGGGTGTAGGTCCCGCGGACGTAATAATCCCTCTCGCCCCTCGCGGCGGCAAATTTTTGAAATTTGGGGACTATCCTGTCGTAGCTTCCGTTTCCGGCGAGGTCCTTTCTGAGTCTGTCGTGGGTCTCTTTTCTGCCGTCGAGGCTCAAAACGACGTTGTGCATATTTTCGTTGCAGAACTCTATGACCTCGTCGTCGACGAGGACGCCGTTGGTGGTGAGCGTGAAGCGGAAATTCTTTCCGAGCGGCTTTTCGATCTCTCTGGCGTAGGCGACCGTGCGCTTCACGATTTCCCAGTTCATCAGGGGCTCGCCGCCGAAGAAATCGACTTCGAGATTTTTTCTCGAGCCTGAATTTTCGGCGAGAAAGTCTATCGCCCGCTTTGCGACGCGCCAGGTCATCAGCGCTCTGTCGCCGTGGAACTTGCCCTGCCCCGCGAAGCAGTAGCTGCAGTTGAGGTTGCAGGTGTGCGCGACGTGCAGACACAGCGCCTTGACGTCGCGGTTTGTCTTTTTCATCTCATAGACGCGCTCCGGGAAATCGTCCTGAGAAAAGAGCTTTCCCTGACGCTCGAGCTCGCGCACGTCCGCGACGCATTCGGCGACCTCTTCTTCGCTCTCGCCGTACCGAGAGGCGATCTTTTTTATCACGTCACAGTCGGGCGTCCCGGCGTCTATAAGGGCGATGACGTCGTAAGCGAGATCGTCCACGCTGTGGACGCTCCCGCTGTAAACGTCGAGAACTATATTGAATCCGTTGAGCTTGTATTGATGGATCATTTTTTCACCTTTGCGACCGAAAAACCGCGTTTTGAGATCCGGATCAGGGCAGTATCAAGGGCTGCCGCGATCCGGTCTACGGAGTGCGGCAGCCCCGCTGTCTTATCCGGGGTGGATTTCAGCCCTTCTTGTTCTCGCACTGCTGATTGGCGACGCCGCAGGACGTCTTGCAGGCGGACTGGCAGGAGGTCTGGCATTCGCCGCAGCCGCCGCTGCAGGCGCTCTTCTTCAGATCTTTGGTTTCGAGAGTCTTTATTCTCTTCATTTTTAAGTCTCCTTTTCGCATTTGGTTGTCCGTATATCAGTTTACACCATAAAAAGCGGATTGTCAAGGCTTTTATTTGAAAACGGCGACTGTTTCGCCGTCCCCGCCCGAGGTGAACACGAGCCTGCCCGAAAACGAGCCTATGAAATCCGCCGCCGCCTCGCCGAACACCTCTCCCGGGCAGATCAGCGGGATCCCCGGAGGATACGCCCAGACGTGCTCCGCGCAGACTCTCCCGACGGCGCTTTCGACGGGAACGCGCTCCGTTTCGTCCGAATGATCCGCGCGTTCGGGGAGCGCCGCGCAGATCATTGAAAACGCCTCGCCCGACCTGTCCTCCGGGACGGCGTCAAGATTTTTTGAGATCTCCTCGAGCGCGCCGCGCGCCCTTGAAAGATCCCCGTCGGTCGTGCCGAGCCCCGTATATAAGAGCAGCTTGTCGCCGAACGCCATTTCGCAGTCGACGCCGCGAACGGCAAGTTCGCGAAGATATTTTTCTCCGTCCGGAACTTTCAAAACGATCTTCGTGGGATCTGTCATATACGCCCCGTCGGGCGCGCCGACAAGAGAAACTCCCGGGAGCCCTTCAAAGCTCTCCCGCGCCCCGCTCACGGTGTCGCGCCAGTCTTCGAGCAGTTTTTTGCCGTCTTTCAAAAGAAGTCTGACGCAGCGGTCGCAGGAAGCGACCAGAAGATACGACGGGCTTGACGTGCGGATCATGTTGAGATATTTTTTGAAGCGCCGCGCGTCGGAGGCGTCCCTTATAAGCGCGATCCCGGTCTGCGTCAGCGAGGGCAGGGTCTTGTGGAGACTTGCGATCACTATATCGGCGCCCGCGTCGACCGCGGAGCCGGGGAAAACGCCGTGAAGCCCGAGGTGAGCCCCGTGCGCGGCGTCGACAAGGAGCTTCACGCCCCTTTCGCGGCATACGGCGGCGATCGAAGAAACGTCGCTTATCACGCCGAAATAGTCCGGGGAGGTTATAACTACGAGCTTCGCGTCCGGCGCTTTTTCGAGAGCTTCAATGACGCTTTCGGGAGTGACGGACGAAAAGAGCCCGGTCTTTTTGTCAAAGGGCGGCAGGATGAAGGCGCGCTCGGCTCCGGCGAGAGCCGCGGCGTTGTAAACGCTCTTGTGGCAGTTTCGCGCAATGACGGTTTTCCCGCCCGCGAAGGCGAAAACAGAGGCGAGGATCCCCTCTGTCGAGGAGCCTGTCAGATAGAACGCGTTTTCGGATCCCCAGAGACCTGACGCGAGCGAGAGCGATTCGGCGATGATCCCGCCCGGCTCAGAAAGATCGTCGGTGTCGAAAAGCTCTGTGAGATCGGCTTTGAAGGCTTCGCTCCAGAACTCTTCCCCGGGCGCTCTGCCCTTGTGCCCCGGCATGTGCAGGCGCACTCTGTTTTTTTCGGCCCGATTTAAAAGAAAATCAAAAATGCTTCGGCTCACGTTCTCACCCCGCAAAAAGTATAAATCATTTTTTTCTTAAGGTCAAGAGCCGGCCCGGGGATTTAGCAAAAATTCCCTGAAAGAAAAAATAATAAAGCGCGTTTATAAGCGCAAAATAATACCGAGCCCGTCGAACGGGCGGGTGCCGCGAACGGAACGGAAAAATTTGTCCGAAAACGATCGCGCGGCACAAAAAGATCAAGGAGAATCTCAATATGAGTAAATCACTCGTTCCCGAAGCCAAGGAAGCTCTCAACAGATTCAAGATGGAAGCCGCCGGTGAGGTGGGCGTCAATCTGAAGCAGGGCTACAACGGCGACCTGACTGCGAAGCAGGCGGGGAGCGTCGGCGGCCAGATGGTCAAAAAGCTCATCGAATCCGCCGAGCAGGGTATGAAGAACTCCCGCTGACGGAGTCCGGGAAACCGTCGCCTTTTTCAGGCGGCGGTTTCTTTTATATTTTGACGCCCCGCTTTCAGTCCCGGTGTTGCGTTTTTTTGGGATCTGCGGTATAATACTTTCAGCGGCGCGAGCCGGAAAACGAAAACGGGGGATAATTTTATGATAAGACAGCAGGCGTTCGAAAACGCTTCAAAAATGCTCAAGGGCGGTCTCCACTGCCACACGACGCGCTCCGACGGCTCGGGCGATCCGGCGGAGGTCATCCGTCTCCACTCTAAAAACGGCTACGATTTTCTCGCGCTCACCGACCACAGGATCTACAACTTCACGAATTTTGCGCCGGAGACGGGCTTGACAGTCATTCCCGGCATGGAATACGACGCGACTTTTGAAAAAGGCAACGGCTTTCGGTGTTTCCACACGGTCTGCATCGGACCTTCAAAAGAGGACGGGAACGGATTCGGTCAGGACGAGAGGGCGCCGAAGATCCGGATCACCTGCCAGGAGGAATATCAGCCGTTTTTGGATCTGATCCACGAAAAGAAAAATCTCACCGTATACTGCCACCCGCAATGGAGCAGCACTCCCGCAAGATACTTCGACAAATTAAAGGGCAATTTCGCGATCGAAGTCTGGAACAGCGGCTGCGCGATGGATTGCAGGATGGATATGGACGCCCCCTACTGGGACGAACTTCTGGGGCAGGGGATAAAGATATACGGCGTCGCCGTCGACGACGGTCACGGAATGAACCAGCACTGCAGGGGCTGGGTCAGAGTCAACGCCGAAAATGATATAAACTCCATACTCGCCGCGCTCAGGGACGGGAAGTTCTATTCCTCCTGCGGCCCGGAGATCTATGATTTCTACGCGGACGGCGAAACGCTCTGTATCGACTGCTCCGAGGCGAAGGAAGTGATCATATCGAGCGATATGCACCCGAGCAGGGTCATAAAAGCCGGCGAAAAGCCGCTGACTCACGTCGAATTCGGTCTGAAGCACTGGGAAGGTCCGTACCGCTACGTCCGCGCTACTGTGATAGACAGGTATCACAAATACGCCTGGACGAATCCCATCTGGCTCGAGGCATAAAGGGAAGGATCTGAAAACTGCCTCTTCGTCTTTGTTCAGACGTCGAATATCTGTTGCCATAAGTCAGGTTTTGTGATATAATATAACTGATCCCGGACGTCCCCGGGCGGTGCTTCCCGACAAGGTTTACATAATTTTCGTTTCATCCGGCTCGCCGTGCCGAACAGGGAGGTAACTGAATGGAAAAATCCAAAAAAACGCGCGAAAAAAAGCCGAAAGTCCCCAAAAAGGCTCTCGATCCCGCGGTCAGGGCGCAGAGAAGAAAAAAACGCCTGACCGCTCTGAAAAACGTCCTTGAAGTCATCCTCGGGACGGCGATCCTCGCTTTCGGGACCGCGGTGTTCATCGTTCCGTTCGACCTCGTGGTCGGAGGAGTGTCGAGCGTGGCTCTCATCACAAACCGTCTGCTCGGCGACAACGCCGTTTCGATCGACCTTCTTATAACGGTTTTGACCTGGTCTTTATTTTTTCTCGGTCTGGTGTTTCTCGGCAAGGGCTTCGCGCTGAAGACGCTCGTTTCCACCGTGGTATATCCCGTCGCCTTCTCGCTTTTTTCAAGGCTGGTCGATCCGGAGGTCCTGGGCGGCGTGTTCTGCCTCTCGCTCTCCGAATATTCTCAGATCGCCCTTCTTCTCGCCTGCATTTTCGGCGGCGTCTTCATCGGAGCGGGCTGTGCGCTGACCTTCCTCGGCGGCGGCTCGAGCGGAGGGATGGATATAATCGCCTTTCTTATCTGCAAGATCTTCAAGAGGCTCAAGAGCCCGAGAGCCATCTTTTTCATCGACGCCGTCACCGTCGCCGCGGGTCTGTTCGTTTTCCTCGACCCGGTGCTGACGCTTTTGGGCATTTCTTCCGCATTCGTTTCGGCGTTCGTCATCGACAAGATGTTCCTCGGCGGCTCGAAAGCCTTCGTCGCGGAGATCGTCTCCGACGAATTTGAAAAGATCAACAGACAGGTCGCCGAAACTCTCGAGCGCACGACGAGCATCGCGGACATCGAGGGCGGCTATTCCGGCCAGAAGAAGAAAATGCTTTTTGTTTCTTTTACAATGGATCAGTACAACCAGCTTCTCAACATCATCAACAAGACCGACCCCTCCGCTTTCGTCACGATCCAGCGCGCCCACGAGATAAACGGCGAGGGCTGGACGAGGTAACCACCCCACGAAAGCTTCGCTTCCGTGGGGGCCCCGGGATTTCCGGCCCGGTTGCCTCGATTACAAGAGTAAAGCACGCCCAAAAAGCTTTCAAAGCTTTGCGCGGCAAAGATTTGAAAGTGGGTAAAAAACTTGGAGGTTAAAATGAACAACAGACCGAGAGGCCGCAGCAGAAACGTGAGCGGTCAGGGAAAGGACATCTACAAGCGCGGCAGCGGGCTCGGCACCGGACCTGTCGGGAACGGCCGCACTTCTTCGAGAGGGTCCGGCAGCTTCGGCGGAGGTCCCTCCAGAGACAGCTCCGGCGGGGGCGGAGGCGGCATAATCGCCATAATCATCGTCGTCGTGGTCCTGCTCCTCGGCGGAGGCGGGATCAGCGGACTTTTCGGCAACATCCTGGGTCTTCTGGGTGGAAACTCCGGCGGCACCTCGCCTCTCGGAGCCGTCACCAACGTTTCGAGCGGCTGGGTGCAGAGCGCAAACACCGGTTCTCTCGACAGATCGGTCGCGAGCGGCGCGAGAGAAAAGCGCACCGGGATTCTTGGGAACGGTCAGGACAAAGTCACGATCATGGTCTATATGTGCGGCACCGACCTCGAGTCCGGGCACGGCATGGCGACCTCCGATCTTAAAGAGATGGAGAGCGCGACCCTTTCCGACAAGGTGAACGTGATCGTCTAC
The DNA here is from genome assembly GCA_017453605.1 of Clostridia bacterium. Lineage (GTDB taxonomy): Bacteria > Bacillota > Clostridia > Oscillospirales > SIG627 > SIG685. The sequence continues at coordinate 2,253 of JAFTEP010000130.1, read as the reverse complement.
ACCGGCGGCTGCAAGAACTGGAAGCACGCGGGGATCTCCTCGACCGAGAACCAGATCTTCAAGGTCAAAAGCGGCGGTCTGACGCCCCTCGCCAACGACGGGAACAAGGCGATGACCGATCCGAACACCCTTTCCGGCTTTATAAAATACTGCAAAAACAACTACCCGGCGAATCGCTGCGACCTCATCCTCTGGGACCACGGCGGCGGAACGCTTTCGGGCTTCGGCTATGACGAAAAGACCTCAGTCGGCTCGATGACTCTCTCCAAGATCAACAAGGCTCTGACCGACGGCGGCGTGAAGTTCGACTTCGTTGGCTACGACGCCTGCCTGATGGCGACGCTTGAGAACGCGCTGATGCTCGACAGCCACGCGGACTATCTGATCGCCTCCGAGGAGACCGAGCCCGGCGTCGGCTGGTACTACAAAGAGTGGCTGACCGATCTCTCCAAGAACACCTCGATGCCCACTCTCGATATCGGCAAGAAGATCGTCGACGACTTCGTTTCCACCTGCGCGAGGACCTGCGCCGGTCAGAAGACGACGCTCTCTCTGATCGATCTCGCCGAGCTTTCGGCGACCGTCCCCGAGAGCCTGAAGACTTTCGCCGAGGACACCTCCGAAAGGCTCGACAACAACGGATACAAAGCGGTCTCCGACGCGCGCGCATCCACGAGGGAGTTTTCGACCAACAAGATCGACCAGATCGACCTCGTGCATTTCGCGCTCAATCTCAACACCTCCGACAGCAGAGCTTTCGCTGACACGCTCCTGAGTGCAGTCAAGTACAACAAGACATCGTCCGACATCACCAACGCCTACGGCATCAGCGCCTACTTCCCCTATCAGAAGCTCAGCAAGGTCGACAGCGCGGTCGCGGCGTACGACAACCTCGGGCTCGAAGGCGAATACACCGACTGCATGAAGAGATTCGCGAGCATGGAACAGGCGGGACAGAGCGCGTCCGGCGCTTCGTCCGGGCTCGATCTCGGATCCCTGCTTTCCGGCATCGCGCCCTCCGGCTCCTCCGGCGGCTCGATCGCGGATCTGATCGGTTCTCTTGTGGGCGGCGGCTCCGGCTCCGGTCTCGACTTCCTCTCCGGCTTCCTCAACACCGAGAAAGCGACTAAATACGTATCCGAAAATCACCTCGACTCAACGAAGCTCGTCTGGAAGAACACCTCCGACGGCTGGGTCATGGAGCTTTCCGAAGAGCAGTGGAGCCTCGTCCACTCGCTGGATCTGAACGTCTTCTATGAGGTCGACGACGGGTATTTCGATATGGGTCTGGACAATGTCTTCGAGTTCACGGACGACGGAAAGCTCAAGGGAGAGTTCGACGGATGCTGGATCGCGATCAATTCTCAGCCCGTCCCGTACTACCACACCGACACCCTCGACGACGGCAGGAACTGGACGATCACCGGCTACGTTCCCGTGCTCGTCAACGGCGTTCGTTCTCAGCTTATCCTCGTCTTCGACAACGCGCATGAAAGCGGCTACGTCGCGGGCGTGAGATACGACTACGTCGACGGCGAGACCGATACCGTCGCAAAGGGCGCCGAGTCTCTCAACAAGGGCGACGTGATCGACTTTGTGGGCGACTTCTACAAGAAGAACGCCGACGGATCCTTCGTCTACATCGACAGCTACTGCCTGGGCGATCAGATGGTCTACGACGGAACGCTGACCGTCTCCGACGTGACGATCAACGCTTCCAAAGCTACAGCGGCATTCCTCTTCACCGATATTTACAACAACAGCTTCTGGAGCCAGGCTCTGAAGTGATTTGCCGGGGGCTCCCGCCCCTCGACCCCGCAAAGGGCTCCCGCCATTTGGACCCGTGAACGCGGGAAGAATATGAATAACGCCGAACGGCTGCCGTATCTGTAAGGGTACGGCAGCCGTTTTTAGCGATGGCGATCGTTTTTGATCGTAAAAAGGCTATAGGTTCTCCTGCACTGTCATTCTGAGGAGAGAGCGCCGAAGAATCTTTTGCAATAGAGGAAAGATCCTTCGCTTCGCTCAGGATGACAAAGAGGGGACGCCTCGACGCCCGAACACAGCAAAACAAAAAGCGTCACGGTGTCCCCTCATCAGTCGCTTTCGCCGATGCTTTCGCGTCGGCGAGGGCAGCAGAGTGTAAATGGGCGGCGGTGTCCCCTCATCAGTCAGCTCCGCTGACAGCTTCCCCTCCCGGGGGAAGCCTTTGGAAGCGTTCCTTTATTTGTGAATTAACAAATGATTTGTTGC
>JAFTEP010000129.1 GCA_017453605.1 Clostridia bacterium | reverse complement strand
GGCATAGACGTCTCCGAGCCGGAAGGGACCTTTGAGGAGCGCATAGAGCTCGCAAAGAAGATCTCCGGCTACTGCGACGAACTCGGTCTCGGTCTCGCCTGCTACTGCACGTCAGGAGACTTCGTCAACGGAAGCGGCGGCGATCTCGACGCCGAGATAGAGAAGATCTGCCGCGAGGTCGACGTCGCGAAGGCATACGGCTTCCCGACACTTCGCCACGACTGCGCCTACGGCCCGAAGAAGGGCGAAAAGTCCCTGAGGAGTTTCGAATCCTGCCTGCCGCGCATCATTGAGGGCTCCCGCAGGGTCACCGAATACGCCGCTTCACTCGGCATCGTGACCTGCACCGAAAATCACGGCTTCTTCTCTCAGGATTCCGCAAGAGTGGAAAAGATCATCAACGGCGTCGCAAACGACAATTTCGGAGCGCTGGTGGACATCGGCAACTTCATGTGCGCCGACGAGGAGTCCAAAAAGGCGGTCTCGATCATGGCGGGTTACGCCCGTCACGTCCACGTCAAGGATTTCTATTTCAAGGACGGCTCGCTCGACGATCCCGGCGAGGGCTGGTTCAAGACCCGCTGCCGCGACTATCTCAAGGGCGCGATCCTCGGACACGGCGTCGTTCCGGTCAGACAGTGCCTCTTGATCCTCAAGAAAGCGGGCTACGACGGCTGGCTCACCCTTGAATACGAGGGGATGGAAGACAATCTCAAGGGCGTGAGGATCTCGGTCGCCAATCTCAAAAGAGCTCTCGAGAATATATGAGTTCCCCCAAAAAAGCTGACGGCAAAAAGAAACGCATCGTCGTTATCGCCGTCGCCGCGGCGATCGCTGCGGCGGTCGGGGTGCTTTATTTCACGGGCGCTTTCAAAAAGCCGGGAGTCAACGCGAATTACGTTCCCCCGAAACTGATCGGCGAATTTCTTCCCGAGGAGATCATCCCGCTCGAGGAGGACGAGGAGTATTTCTCCCTCGACCGCGACGTGCATTACGAATACGCCGGCGTGGGGACGATCCTGACCGACGGGACGCAGTTTTCCTCAGGCGACTGCGCGAAGCTCTTCAAGAAGTTCTTCGACGCGCTCAAGGCGGGAGACCTTGCGGCGCTCAAGGAGTGCTACGTCGAGGGGTATTTTGATTCCAACGAGTCCCCGGATTCCCTTACCCCGCAGAGAGCGTACGATATCCGGGTCAGTTTCTATTCTTCTTCGGAAGACGTGAAATTCGGCGACACCGTCTACGATCTTGAAAACTTCAAGGTCGTCTACAAATTGAGATTCAACGATCTCACTTTCCGCAGCGACACCCTCAGCGACGTCTGGAAGTCTCAGCTCTTTCAGATCGCGCTCGTGGACGGCGAATACCGCATAGTGAATATAAATCAGTTTTTCAGCTGATATGACCAAGGTTTTGATTAAGGACGAAAAATGAAGTATCTTGTTATGCTCGGAGACGGGATGGCGGATTATCCCTGCCCCGGGCTCGGCGATAAAACTCCTCTCGAGGCGGCTTATAAGCCCTGCATGGACTATCTTGCGAAAAACGGCTTCTGCGCCTCGGTCATGACCGTTCCCGAGGGTATGGTCCCCGAAAGCGACACCGCCAATCTTGCCGTTCTGGGCTACGATCCGAAGATCTATTCAAAGGGCAGATCTCCGCTCGAAGCGACAAGCATGGGGCTCGAAATGCGTCCCGGCGATACTGCGTTCAGAACGAATATCGTCACTCTTTCCGACCTCGGCGAGCCATACGGCGACAAGATCATCATAGACCACAGCTCCGGAGAGATCTCCACAGAAGAGGCTCGCGAGCTTATCGCCGCCGTCGACGCCGCTCTCGGCGACAGCCGCCGCAGATTTTTCACCGGCATAAGTTATCGCCACTGTATGCTCTGGGAAAACGCGCCCGGAAGCGGGATCAGTGAGAAGATCTACGATTTTTCGCGTCCCCACGATATCCTCGGCAGGCGCATAGGCCCCTATCTTCCCGCCGGAGAGATCGGCGAAGTCTACCGGGAGCTTATGGAAAAGAGTTTTGATATCCTCTCCAAACATCCCGTCAATCTCAAAAGGGTCGCCGAAGGAAAACGTCCCGCGAATTCGATCTGGTTTTGGAGCCCCGGCGTCAAGCCGAAGCTCGAGAACTTCAAAGAGCGCTTCGGAGTCAAAGCGACCGTCATCTGCGCCGTGGATCTTATTAAGGGCATAGGTCTGTGCGCCGGTATGGACGCCCCCAAAGTCGAGGGCGCGACCGGAGGCGCCGTGACTGATTTTGCCGCGAAGGGACGCGCCGCGATCGACGCTTTCAGAAACGGCAGCGATTTCGTTTACATCCACGTCGAGGCGCCGGACGAGTGCGGGCATCAGGGAGACGCGCCTTTAAAGGTCAGCGCGATCGAACACATCGACTCCGAGATCCTAACTCCTGTCAAAGAATATCTCGACGGCACCGGGGAGCCCTACCGCATCCTCCTGATGCCGGATCATCCGACTCCCGTTTCGTTGAGGACCCACACCCGCGAGAGCGTTCCTTTCGTGATCTACGACAACTCTCATATCCGTGAAGGCGTCAGCTGCTACTGTGAAAAAAGCTGCGCCGGACTCGGCTTTTATCCCGACGGCACCTCGGTCATAAAACTTCTATTCGGAATGGAAACCGCCTGATGAAGAATATCAGAATCCCCTGGAAGAGGATGCTGAGCATCCTGTATATTCTCGTGACGATCACGGTAGTTTTAATTATCGGCGTCACGAACAACAGCTTCGCCCAACTGGGTGAGGCTTTCAGGAATTTTGACGGCTGGTGGCTCGCGCTGATGGTCGCCTGCGTCGCGGGATACTATCTGATGGAAAATTACACCCTCTGGTATTATCTCGATTCCGAAAAGCACACCCTCGGATTCTGGACCTCCCTCAAGGTGACGATGATCGGGCAGTATTATTCGGCTCTGACTCCGTTCGCTTCCGGCGGTCAGCCCGTGCAGGTCTATTATATGCACAAGCACGGCGTCCCCGTCGGGATCGGCACCTCCGCGATGACCGTTAAGATGATCCTCTTCAACATCGCGATGGTCTCCATGGGCATCGTGGGATTCGTTATAAACTTCAATTACTTCGTGACAAAAGCTCCCGCAGCCCTTCCGTTCGGCATTATAGGGCTCTTTCTCAACAGCGCGCTGATCGTGTTCTTCTGGGTGATGTTCTTCAACAAGAATTTCAGCCGAAGGGTCGTCAGGTTCATCGCGAAGCTCCTCTCGAAGATCCATATAGTCAAGAACCTCGAAAAGACATACGAAAAAATAGATTCCGTTCTGGAAGAGTATTTCGTCTGCATAGAGTTCATCAAGAAGAACCCCAAGAAAATGGTCTGGCTGTTCTTCGCGACACTTTTCCAGACCGCCTGCCTCATGAGCGTTTCTTACTGCATCTACAGAGCCTTCGGGCTCAGCGGCTTCCATCCGCTGCAGTTCATCGCGCTTCAGTATCTCCACTATATCGCCGTGAGCTACGTTCCGCTTCCGGGCGCCTCGGGCGCGCAGGAGGGAGGCTTCGTGATCTTCTTCGGCGGCATCCTTCCCGACGACAAGACGTATATCGTCATGATCATCTGGCGCTTCTTCACGTACTTTGTTTCCATCATCTCCGGCGGCGCGGTCGTCGTGTGGGAGACCGTCAGGGGCTTCATCCCCAAAGACGGAGAACTGAACGAAGACCCCAAGCCCGAGCCCGACCCCGAGCCCGAAAGCCCCGAAGGACCAGCGGACAAAGAAGAATAGTAAAAAATAAACATCGGGATCATCCGTTTCGGATGATCCCGTTTATATCTTTGTGATTTATTGATCCGCGGTACAAAAATCGCGTTCAACGTGTCTCCCCTGCCCCGGGGGAGGGGGCGAAAACAGATCGGGGGAGGGATCAGGTGATCTCTATATCCGCGTACAGGATCGCGTGATCGTTCATCCACGGCTCCGCGATCCGTCCGACGGACAGGATCTTCACGTTCCGGGAGACGAGGATGTTGTCGCAGGGATAGGGCGACGGCACGAAGTTTTCGGGATCGACGATCGTGTCGAAACACCCGGATCTCCCGGCGTTCGCCGGCTCGAAGCCGAGGCTCTGAAAATGCGCCAGATCCTCCGGGAAGGTCTTACGCTGGCTCAGTTTTTTGCCGGCGTCGTAGTCGTCGGGGTTGAAGTCTCCGATCACAAGACAGCGATCGAGGTCTTTTACCGTCTCGCAGACCGTTTTGATCTGCACCGTCCTCTTGAAATTGTCCGACCAGTCAAAGTGCAGGCAGACGGCGTCGAGAGTCATGCCGTTGACGGCGATCTTTGTTTTCAGAAACCATTTGTGTGAGCAGTGGAGTTCCGGGTCGTAGAAGATCTTTTGGGGCTCTTCCATTTCAAACTTCGTCAAAAACGCCTTGCCGTTGTATTTTCCGGTGTATTCCCTTCTGTAGTTGGGAAGGATCTTTGAATAGACTTCGTCGAACGCGCTCAGTTTCTTTTCGTCTTCGAAAAACTCGACGTCCTCCTGCAGCGCCCACAGATCGGCGCCGGTCTTTTTCATCACTTCCGTGAACGCTTTTCTGCTCTCTTCGCTGCCGTGTGCGATCCCGATCCCGGAATAGTCCCCGACGTTGTATGTTGCGACTCTGATCTTTTCTTTCATCCCGCCGTATCCCCTTTTTTCTTTTTAACTTGTGTTTTGATTATATCACCTGCCCCCCGATAAATCAAGCTAAACCCCGAAAATCAAAACGGATCGGACTTCCACGCCCGGTGCTGGAAAAATTTCTGTTGACAAACCGAGGCGCGGATTGGTATAATATATCAATAGTTTTTAAATTTCCTTTTGTTTTTTCGGGTGTTCCCGGGGAGGTTTCCAATGAAAACCGGTTCTTTCGTTCCGGAGGGCTACGTCAGCGCGCTGGACGTTTATCAGACTCAGACTGCGATAGGTGAGCTCAGGCGCATCTTTGAAGCCGCGCTTGAAAACGCGCTCGGGATAAGGCGCATTTCCGCGCCGCTGTTCGTCGACAGCGCTTCCGGACTCAACGACGATCTCAACGGCGTCGAGAGACCTGTCAGCTTCGACATCCCCTCTGCGGGGGTCACGGCTCAGGTCGTCCACTCGCTCGCGAAGTGGAAAAGGATGGCGCTCGGCAAGTACGGCTTCGGAGTCGGCGAGGGTCTGTGGACCGATATGAACGCGATCCGCCGCGACGAGATCCCCGACAATCTCCACTCGGTCTACGTCGATCAGTGGGACTGGGAGAAGGTCATAGGCAAGAGCGAGCGCAATTTCGACACGCTGAAGAAGACCGTGAAAGCCATCGTCGGCGCAGTGTGCGAGACCGAGAAAAAGATCGTCTTGAGCTTCCCCGGGCTTCACGTCAAGCTCAGCCCCGAGGTGTTTTTCATAAGCTCGCAGGAACTTGAGGATCTTTATCCCGCGCTTTCCCCGAAGGAGCGCGAAAACAGGATCGTCCGCGAGAAGAAGACCGTCTTCATCAGCGGGATCGGCGGAGCGCTCGCTTCCGGAAAGCCCCACGATCTGCGTGCGCCCGACTACGACGACTGGACCCTCAACGGAGACATTATGTTCTACAACGAAAAGCTCGACTGCGCGTTCGAGCTTTCGAGCATGGGTATCAGGGTCGACGAAAAGGCGCTCGAAAGACAGCTCGGAATATCCGGATGCACCGAAAGAAAGAAGCTGCCCTTCCACAGTATGCTGCTCGCCGGAAAGCTGCCGCAGACGATCGGCGGCGGCATCGGTCAGTCGAGGCTCTGTATGCTCCTTCTCGAAAAGGCTCACATCGGCGAGGTCCAGGCTTCGGTCTGGGACAAAACGACCCTCGACGTATGCCGCGGGGCGGGAGTTGAACTGCTCTGAGACAGCACGGGATAATTTACACAGTTTGATTTTCAGAAAGGAACGACATGAACGTTTCGGAAATTTTCGGCACCCTCGTCTTCAACGACACCGTTATGAAGGACAGACTGCCGGAGGAGATATATTCAAGGTTCAGGGACTGCGTCAAGAAGGGCGCTCCCCTCGATCTGCCGCTCGCCAACGCGATCGCTCATTCGATGAAGGACTGGGCGATCGAGAACGGAGCGACACATTACACACACTGGTTCCAGCCGATGACCGGAGTCACCGCCGAGAAGCACGACAGCTTCATTTCGCCGGTCTCCGACAGCAGGATCATCATGGAGTTTTCCGGCAAGGAACTTATCAAGGGCGAGCCGGACGCTTCGAGCTTTCCCTCCGGCGGACTGAGAGCCACATTCGAGGCGAGAGGCTACACGAGCTGGGATCCCACTTCCTACGCCTTCATCAAGGACGACACCCTCTGCATCCCGACCGCATTCTGTTCCTACGGCGGCGAGGCGCTCGACAAGAAGACGCCGCTTCTGAGGTCTATGGAGGCCATCAACCGCGCGACCTCGCGCTTTTTAAAAGCGCTCGGAGAGAGCGGAGAGGACGTATATACGACCATCGGTCCCGAGCAGGAATATTTTCTCATAGACCGCGATCTTTTCAAGAAGAGAAGAGATCTCGTCTACACCGGGCGCACTCTGTTCGGAGCGATGCCTCCGAAGGGTCAGGAGCTCGACGATCACTACTTCGGGACGATCCGCCCGAGAGTGCACGGCTTCATGAAGGAGCTCGACGAACAGCTGTGGCGTCTCGGGATCCTCGCCAAGACAGAGCACAACGAGGCGGCGCCGTCTCAGCACGAGCTCGCGCCCATATTCTCCAACAGCAACGTCGCCGTCGACCACAACCAGCTCACCATGGAGATCATGAAGCGCACCGCCGCCAAATTCTCCCTCGCCTGCCTGCTCCACGAGAAGCCCTTCAACGGCGTCAACGGCTCGGGCAAGCACGTCAACTGGTCTATCTCCGCGGGCAAAGTCAATCTTCACAAGCCCGGGGAAAACCCCGCGGAAGATCTGAGATTTCTTCTCGTGATCGTCGCCGCTGTCAGCGGAGTCGACGAATACCAGGACCTTCTGAGACTTTCCTGCGCCTCCGCCGGGAACGATCACAGGCTCGGAGCCTGCGAAGCGCCTCCGGCTATTATCAGCGTGTTTTTGGGGTCCGATCTTGAAAAGATCCTCGACTGCTACGCCGACGGGAAGGATCTCGACACCGACAGCTCCAGGACCCAGCTCCAGACCGGCGTCCACACCCTCCCGGTCATCAGCCGCGACGGCACCGACCGCAACCGCACCTCGCCCTTCGCCTTCACCGGCAACAAGTTCGAGTTCAGGATGCCCGGCTCGTCGTTCTCCGTCGCCGATCCCGCGACCGTTCTCAACGCAGTCGCCGCCGACGCCCTCAACCGCTACGCCGAGCGCCTCGAAAAGGCTTCGGACGTTCGCGCCGAGGCGAAAAAGATCATCGGCGAGGAATACAGGGCTCACAGACGGATCGTTTTCAACGGCAACAACTACAGCCCCGAGTGGGTAGAGGAAGCGAAGCGCAGAGGCCTTCTCGAACTGAAGACCACCGTCGACGCGCTCCCGAGACTGCTCGACGAAAAGAACGTCTCACTCTATACGAGAAACGGCATCTTCACAAAGTCCGAGCTCGAGAGCCGCTACGAGATGCAGCTCGAGAACTACGCAAAGATCATCAACATCGAAGCGCGCACGATGGTCTCCATGGCGGGAAAGGACCTCATCCCCGCCGTCGAGAGCTATCTGGGCGTTCTCACTCAGAACGCGCTCGCAAAGGAAAAGCTTGGCCTGAAAGAAAATCTGATCCCGGAGAAAAAACTGACGGAGGACATCTCCGCGGATCTTGTCGGGATGATCTCGGCGCGCGAAGCTCTCGAAAAAGCCCGCGCCGAAGCGGAGTCTGTCCCGGACAACTACGGACGCGCACTCAGCTTCAAGAACCGCGTCATCCCTGCGATGGAAAAGCTCAGGGGCTTCGCCGACAGCCTTGAAATGAAGGTCGACCGCAGGACGTGGCCCCTGCCTTCCTACGGCGAGCTGATGTTCAGTTTTTGACCCACTAACAATTAAACCGTCTCGGGCGGAGAAACGCATATTGTTGCGTTTCTCCGCCTGTTTGGTTTTTTCGGCTTTGTTTTCGATAGCTCCGGCGCAAGGAAGAACAGGGCGGCGAGGTTCGGGGTCGCCATCAGCGCGTTGAAAACGTCGGCAAAAAGGATTATCCTGTCCGTAGTCATCACTGCGCCCGTGAACACGGCTGAAGTGAAGACGAGCTTGAAGATCAGCTCCGCCGTCCGGCTTCTTGTCAGAAACTTCAGGGCGCTCAGCGCGTACATGCTCCAGGCGCACATGCTCGCGAAAGCAAAACAGCACATGGAGACGGCAAAAAACACCTCTCCCGTCTTCCCGAACGCGACAGCAAACGCCTCGCCGACGCCGCCCGCGCCGGAGGTCAGGATCACCAGCGCGCTCAGCGTGCAGATCAGAGTCGTGTCTATAAACACTTCGAGCACTCCCCAGGATCCGAGCGCTTCCGGGTCGTTTTCGTCCGAGCGCGTGTGCGCCATCGGCGACGAGCCCATCCCCGCCTCGTTCGAGAACATCCCCTTTGAAAAGCCCGCCGAGACCGCCTTTGACAGCGCGAAGCCGCCTATCCCTCCGGCGGCGGAGACCGGGCTTGCCGCGCCCGTGACTATCGCGCCGAGCGCATCGGGGATACAGTCCGCTTTAGAAGCGATCAGCGCAAGACAAGCCGCGCAGTAGGCGAGGCTCATCACAGGCACCACCGCCGAGCAGCAGTCCGTGATCCTCCTCGCGCCGCCGAGTATGACCGTGCCGACGGAGACGGCGAGAATCCCCGCGCCGAGCGCCCTCGGAAAGCCGAAGCCCGATTCAAGGGACCTGCATACCAGATCGCTCTGCGCGGCGTTCCCGACAAAGAGCGCCGCCGGTATCGCCGCCGCGGAGAAAAGAATGGCGCAGGGCGAAAAACCGCGCAGTTTTTTCATGTAGTGCATCGGACCGCCGAAACCGAGGGCGGGATCCTTATACCGGCAGGAAAGAAAGGTCTCGGCGTATTTGACGCTCATCGCGGCAAAGGACGAAAGGATCATCCAGAACACCGCGCCCGCGCCCCCGGCTTTTATCGCCGCGGCGACGCCGACGGTGTTCCCGACGCCGATCGTGCCGCCCAGAGCCGTGAAGAGGGTCTTTATAGGTGAACTTTGATTACTACTCCTCTTTTTTGATAAAGTCCGTGATATTATCCCGCGCGGACTCAGCCTTGAGGCTCCGACAGCCGGGATCAGCCTCAGACCCGCGGCGCAAAGAAGCACGGGCATGACGCTCCTCCACAAATAATCCGCTATATTGTGCATTTTTACGCCTCCAAATCAACATTTTGTGCAAAAATCAAAAAAAGTTCTGTACAAATCCATTTATATGTGCTAAAATATATAAGATGAAATAAAACGGAGGACCGAAATGTCTGATAAAGTCGCTTTTCGTTCGTCGCTGGTCGGATACAACAAAAAAGACGTCAACGACTATCTCATCGCACGTGCGAACGAGACCCACAAGCTAATTGAAGAAAAAAACTCCGCCATCACCGTATTGAAAAAGGAGATCTCCCGGGTGAAAGAAGAAGCGCTCGGAGCCGCGGACGGGCTCAAGGGCGAGATAAAGTCGGAAGCCGGGAAGCTCTCTGAAAATCTCGGGTCGCTCAGAGCTTTTGTCGACTCGCTTCTCGAAGAACTGAAGAGATCTCAGAACGAGCTTGCCGGCATGAACGATTTCAGAGTGAAAGCCGAAAAACTCGACCGCTTCACCTCAACCCTCAGCGAGATCCTGAGCCTGGATCAGAGCGTTACCGCCTCTGAGACGAACGCGCCGGAAGACAGGACGCAGGATCTGAAAGCTCGCGCGGACAGCGAATTTTCCAGGATCTCTGACTTGATCGAAAAACTCGCCGCAGTGAGCGAAGCAAAATGAAGCGCGTCCTTATCACCGGAGGCAGCCGCGGGATCGGCAGAGCCTGCGCGGAACGCTTTCTTCGCGGCGGCTGGAGCGTGATCTTCACTTTCAACAATTCCGAAAGCGAGGCAAAAGAGCTCGTCAGGGGCAGGGAAGAATTTATCCGCGCCGTGAAGTGCGATCTTTCAAAGCCCGAAGACGTCAAATCGCTCTGCTCTCAGACGGGCGTTCTCGACGCCGTCGTCAACAACGCCGGAGAGGCGCTCTACTCGCTGTTCTGGGACAGCACTCCCGACAAAACGCGGCGTCTTTTCGAGACGGACTTTTTCTCTCCCTGCGAGATTTTGAGGCTCGAACTCAAAAAAATGCTCGGCAGGGGAGGCGCGGCGGTCAACGTCGGCTCCGTCTGGGGCCAGTGCGGCGCGTCCTGCGAAGCGGTCTATTCCGCGGCGAAGGGTGCGCTCATTTCTCTGACGAAGGCTCTGGCTCTCGAACTCGCCCCGAGCGGGATCAGGGTCAACTGCGTCAGCCCCGGCGTCATTGACACCGATATGAACAGGCGTCTGACGCCCGATGAAAGGGCTTCGCTCTGCGAGAGCATCCCGATGGGGCGCTTCGGAACGCCGGAGGAAGTCGCCGAAGTCGTGTTCTTTCTCTGCTCCGATGCTTCAAGCTATATCACCGGTCAGAATATATGCCCGAACGGCGGTATGCTTACTTGATATAATCCCGAACAAGAAATGCCGGAAGGATCTTTTGGTCCTTCCGGCTTAAGTTTTGTGAAATATTTACGGTCTCAGATGCGCGCCGGTCGTCGTCACGGACGCGACAAGGATCCCCGTGTCGTCCGTGACGTCGATCTGATAAAAGCAGGTCCTCTTTCCGTCCTTTATCAGTCGTGAGGAGCCGATCAGCCGGCGTCCTTTTACCGGGGAATAATAGTTTACTGTAGACGTGACCGTCACCGTGGGAAATTCGGCGTCGAAATTGGTCGCCACGGCGAAAACGAAGTCCGCGAGGGTGAAGATCACCCCGCCCATGACCTGTCCGACGGCGTTTTTGTGGACGTCCGAGATCTCAACGGAACAGACCGCTCCGTGCGGCGAGACCCCGTCTATTCTTATATTTGCGGCGGATGTCGCAAATCTGTCGTTTGAAAAAAACTCTCTTGCTCTTTCAAGATCGCTCATTTTTCCCTCGCTGTTTTCATCAAAAAAAGGATCGGAAGCATCTGCCGCCGATCCTCGAAGTGTTTTTTTGTTTTATTTCTTTTTCATCAGGGTGAGGCAGGCGGGAGCCGCGTAGAACGCCGCGAACGCCGCGCCGGCGAGAGTGACCGCGAGCGGGATCGCCGTGCTCCATACTCCGGCGAAGATCCCGAGCGCCGCGCAGATGACGATGCCGGCGGCGGTTATGAACGCGCAGGCGCCGAACGCTTTGGCGGGTTCAAGGTCGGATTTCTTCTTTATCCTCTTGTCGAACACGAGGCTGATGATCACGGAGTAGACCATCGCGCCGGCCGCGAAGACGAACAGAGCGGTGAAATCGAAGGGGACGAACGCATAGGGGATGACCCAGACCGCGCCGAGGACGGCGTAGCCGAGGAGAGTGACCAGCGCGGGGATGATCCCGAAGCGGATTGCGAACCAGACGACGACTATGGCTCCGGCGATGATCAGGCTGGTGAGCGCGGACATGAACGAGGATCTGGTGACGGTCCTGTTGTTTTTAGCCGCGGTGACGGCGCTGGCTTCGAGTCCGAGAGCCGAGGCGACTTTCTGTGAGATCTCTGAGGTGTCGACGCTGGGGGAAGTTTTGACGAACAGTCTCTTTCCGTCGATGATCCTCGCGGAAATGACGTTTCCGACTGCGGCGGAAGCCTTGGAGAGATCTTCAGATGTCGCGTCTCTGCCGAGAGTGACGGTCACGTTCGTGCTGCCTCCGAAATCGCTTCCGAATCTGAGCCCGACGACGAGCGCGAGCACGACGGCGACCGCGATGAGACACAGTGATACGACGGATATGACGATGTTCTTTTTCATTTCAATTTACCGCCTTTCTTCATTTGCCGATGCGCTTGACGCCGGCGTCGGAGAGTCCGCTGACGACCAGCGCACACACGCCGACTGCGGCGAGGGTCGTGACCGAGCAGACGAACAGCATATAGCTGAACAGACTGGTCACGGTGTTTCCGTAGAAGATCATCGCGATGCTTATGACGAGCGGCAGACCGATAAGGTCGATCAGGAAGAACTTTTTGCGGGAGAACGCCGTTTTGAAGGCCTGCCAGGGGGCCGACTCGACCGACGCGGCGCTTTCAAGAAGAACGTAGCAGCCGAGCAGCGCGAACAGCGCGATCAGAACGAAGCAGACGATCCCTTTCAGGCTGATCGCGAGAGCGAACATCGACACGAAGATCATTCCGAGACCGATAGCGCAGACGAGACCGAGGACCGCTGCGATGCCGGCGGTGCGGAATCTGAAGATCATAAACGCGCAGGCGGCGACGACGAGTACGCAGAGGGCGATGAAGATGCCGGGGAAGGCGCCGGAGTTCTCGGCGGTCACGGAAGAAGTGGTGTAGCTCACGCTCTGCGGAAGCATTCCGGAGTTTATCAGCGCGGCGTTCCATGCGGCGGTGCTCTGCTCAAGTCCTCCGAAGAAGACGTCGTTGGAGGTGACCGCTTCGCTGAAGGTCTTGGAGATCACGGATTCGCCGTCCATGTAGAGGTAGACGTACTTTGCAGAACTCGAGCTGTCCGTGGTGTTCTCGGTGAACTTTTTCAGCCCTTCTTCGGTGAAGCGCAGGATCAGGCTGTATCTCGTGGAGTCCGCGGTAGAGGTTGTGTTGTCCACGGAAATGAACGCCGCTTCGACGTCGTCGTTGGTGATGAACGCAACATCGGACGAAGAGGACTTGAGCTCGAGCTTGCCGATGACCTGGATCGTGTTCGCCAGAGCGGCGCCCTGCTCGTTGAAGGGAACGAACACGTCGACTTCATTGGTCGAGATGACGTTGATGTCGGCTTCCGAAACGCCCAGAGACGAGATCCTGCTCTTCAGGATCTTCGCGGTCTTCTTCGCGTTGTCGGCGAGAGCTTTCTCTTCAAGCTCGCTGCTTGTGGTCAGCGTGAATTTCAGGACCTGGCCATCGGCGATCTCGTCTGAAACGTAGAGGTCGTCGTCGGTGAGGAGCCCCGAAAGTGTCTGGGGTATGCCGATCAGGGGAATGACGATCAGACACACCGCCAGCAGAAATGCCAGAACGATTTTCAGGGTGCATTTTGCCATGAGTTTTTCGATCCTTCCTGTTGATTTTTTTGACTGCTGTTTTTTAAATCTAACGGATATCTTTTATATTATACAGTCGATCGCGCGATTCGTCAATAAACAAATTATTAAATTTTGTTTTCCGTCATTTTTTCGAGGACGGCGAGCTTCGCGCAGACGCACAGGATCTCTATCGCCTGTTTGAGCTCCGGCAGCGTGACGGCGCTCGGAGCGATGCGGATGGACGAGTCGAAAGGATCTATGCCCAAAGGATAGGTCGCGCCGACTTTGGTGAGAGTCACTCCGGCTTCCTTTGCGAGAGTGTAGGTCCTCGAGGCGGTGCCCTCCTTGACGTTGAGCCCCACGAAATACCCGCCGAGCGGCCTGTTCCAGCGCGCGGTCCCGGTCGGGGCGAGCTCTCTTTCGAGGGTGTCGCAGACGAGTTCGAACTTCGGTCTCAATATCTCAGCGTGCTTTTTCATCTGTTCATACACCGCTTCGGTGCTTCCGAAAAATCTTGCGTGCCTGAGCTGGTTGACCTTGTCGTAGCCTATGGTGCGCACGGCGGCGTGGGAAAGGAAATTCTTCACGCTCGCCTCGCTTCCCGCGAAGAACGCCACGCCGCCTCCGGCGAAGGTGATCTTCGAGGTCGAGAAGAAAATAAAGACCCTGTCCTCTTTTCTCGAAAGCCTTGCTTCTTCCATTATATTCAACAGCTTGGGCGGATCGGGATAGAGATCGTGCACGGCGTAGGCGTTGTCCCAGAAGATCCTGAAATCTCCGGCGGCGCATTTCATGTTCGCCAGCCTCTTCACGGTCTCGTCGGAATATATAAAGCCGTCGGGGTTCGAATATTTCGGGACGCACCAGATGCCTTTGACGCTCTCGTCTTTGACGAGTTCTTCCACTCTGTCCATATCGGGACCTGTCGGGAGCATGGGGACGGTGATCATCTCGGCTCCGAGAGCCTGGGTGATGCCGAAGTGCCTGTCGTATCCGGGCACGGGGCATAAAAACTTGACCTTCTGTTTTCCCCACGGGGCTTTTCCGCCCGGCACTCCGTAGTGATAGGCGTCGCTCACGCAGTCGTACATCAGGTTCAGAGTGGAATTCCCGCAGGCGACGACCTGCTCGAAGTCGACTCCGAGGATCGGCGCGAAGATCTTCCTCAGCTCGGTTAGGCCTTTGAGAAAGCCGTAGTTGCGGCAGTCGATGCCTTCTTCGGAGAAACAGTCTTCGTTTTCGCCGACCGTTTTCAGAAGCTCTTCCGAAAGGTCCGACTGGACGGGGCTTGGTCTGCCGCGCGACATATCGAGCTTCAGACCCGCCGCCTTTTTTTCATCATATTGTTTTCTCACGTCCGCAAGCTCTTTTTCGAGCTCGGGGCGCTTCAGTTCGCAGTATTTCATCTGTGGCTCCTTTAAGCACGGGGTGGGGGATCAGAACTCGGCGTTTGACACGGTCCTCGGGAACGCCTCGACGTCGCGGATGTTGTTGATGCCCGTCAGGTACATGACCATGCGCTCGAAGCCGAGACCGAAGCCGGAGTGCTTGACGCCGCCGTATCTTCTCAGATCGAGATACCACCAGTAGTCCTCGGTCTTCATCCCGAGCTCCTTTATCCTCTCTTCGAGCAGATCGAGCCTTTCCTCTCTCTGGCTCCCTCCGATCAGCTCCCCGACGCCGGGAACGAGCATATCGGCGGCGGCGACGGTCCTGCCGTCGTCGTTGAGGCGCATATAGAACGCCTTGATGTCCTTGGGGTAGTCGGTGACGAACACGGGCTTTTTGAAGACTTCCTCGGTGAGGTATCTCTCGTGCTCGGTCTGCAGGTCGATCCCCCAGCTCACCGGGTAATCGAACTTTCCGTCGGCCTTCTTGAGGATCTCGACCGCCTCGGTGTAGCTGACTCTTCCGAAGTCGCTGCCGACAAGGGCCGTCAGCCTCTCCTTCAGACCCGGATCGATAAATCTGTTGAAGAACTCCATATCCTGCGGGCAGGTCTCGAGAACGTATTTCACGATGTATTTGACCATATCCTCCGCGACGCGGCAGTCGTCCTCGAGGTCGCAGAACGCCATTTCCGGCTCGATCATCCAGAACTCGGCGGCGTGGCGCTGAGTGTTGGAGTTTTCGGCGCGGAAGGTCGGACCGAAGGTGTAGATGTCGCCGTATGCCATGGCGAAGCATTCGCCGTTGAGCTGACCGGAGACAGTGAGGTTGGTGCTCTTCCCGAAGAAATCCTTCGAGAAGTCGACCTTTCCGTCCTCGGTGCGCGGAACGTCGTTGAGATCGAGTGTGGTGACCCTGAACATCTCTCCGGCTCCCTCGGCGTCGCTGCCGGTGATCAGCGGGGTGTTGACGTAGACGAAGCCCCTCTCCTGGAAGAAGCGGTGGATCGCGTAGGCGGCGGCTGAGCGCACTCTGAAAACGGCGCTGAAGGTGTTGGAGCGCGGGCGCAGATGCGCGATGGTGCGCAAAAATTCCATCGTGTGGCGCTTCTTCTGCAGAGGATATTCGGGCACCG
Source organism: Clostridia bacterium (assembly GCA_017453605.1). Taxonomy (GTDB): domain Bacteria; phylum Bacillota; class Clostridia; order Oscillospirales; family SIG627; genus SIG685. The sequence goes on along the minus strand of JAFTEP010000129.1, from coordinate 12,955 downwards.
AGCTTCCCTCCACGAAGATCTTTTCGGCCTTGAGCTCGAAGGGCTGTTTGGCGTCGGGAGTCAGCACGAATCTTCCTTCTATCCTGAGACCCGCCCCGATGTTCTGATGGGCGATCTCGCGGTAGTTGTCGAGTTTTTCGCTCTCGAAAACGACCTGCAGGCTGCTGTGGCAGCTTCCGTCGTTGAGTTCGATGAAGCCGAACTGATTGCTCGAGCGAAGGGTCCTTATCCAGCCGGCGACGGTGACGTCGGTGTCGGCGAACGTTTCCGGAGTCGAAAAGAGCCTGGCGATTTTCGTTCTTTCGGGATACATCTTTGGTTTTCCTTTCGGATGATGAGTTTTTTGCGGATCCGAAAGTGATCCGCTTGGGATCCGGAAAATGAATAAAAAAGTCTCGTCGGGATCATTTTTCCGGACACAATACCATATTATATATCTTTTATCGCCGACAATCAATAGCAAAATGAAATTTTATCCGGATTTTTCGGCATTTTTCATCCTCTTCGCATTCAAATGCCGCTTTGAAGCCCTCTGATTGTTGACAAATGCGCTTTGCCGTGGTAAAATCCGATTGTAAACAAATTCCGCGCCCGGTTTTCCGGGCTCCTGCGCGGAAAACGGACCGAAAGCATCGAAAGGATAAAAAAAGAATGAAGCGTGAAGGTTACATAAGCTGGGAAGAATATTTCATGGGAGTGGCGCTTTTGGCCGCCTGCCGCAGCAAGGACCCGAACACTCAGGTCGGAGCGTGCATCGTCGGCGCGGACAACATCATCCTCTCGACCGGCTACAACGGCTTTCCCTGCGGCTGTTCCGACGACGAGTTCTCGTGGGAGCGCACCGGGGAGGACACGAAGTATCAGTACGTCGTCCACGCCGAGCTGAACGCCGTGCTCAACGCCAACGGCAAAAGCCTCAAGGGAGCGAGGATCTACGTCGCTCTGTTCCCCTGCAACGAGTGCGCCAAGGCGATCATCCAGTCGGGTATAAAGGAGATCGTTTATCTCTCCGACAAGTACGCCGACTCTCTGTCCACCCTCGCGTCAAAGCGCATGCTCGACGCGGCGGGCGTGAAGTACAGAAGGCTCAGGACAGATATGAAAAAACTCACCCTGGATTTCGAGGTCGAACGCTGAACGCGATCCCGGTTTATTTTTCTGAACCGCGGAAGGTTTTCCGCGGTCTTTTGAGTGATTTATTGAATTTTCAAGATGAAAAGCACTGAAGAAAAAAAGCGCGAACTTCTGAACGCTCCGGTCGGCAGGATGGTCTTTTATCTCGCCCTGCCCGCGGTGGCGTCCATGCTCGTCACCGCTCTCTACAATATGGCGGACACCTATTTTGTCGGACGGATCGACACCGTCGCCACCGGCGCGGTCAGCGTTTCGTTCGGACTGATGTCCGTCATCCAGGCATGCGGATTTTTCTTCGGTCACGGGAGCGGGAACTTCATTTCGCTCCGCCTCGGCAGGGGAGAGACCGACAGGGCGAGAAAGATGGCGGTCTTCGGCGTCGTGATCTCTTTTGCCGCCGGACTTGTGATATCCGCGCTCGGGCTCGTGTTCTGCCGTCCCCTCGCTCTTCTTCTCGGCTCGACCGACACGATCCTCCCGACCGCCGTCGGATATATGCGCATCATCCTGATCGGCGCCCCGTTCATGTGCGCGTCGTTCACGATGAATAATCTTTTGCGCTTCCAGGGCAACACCGTCTACGGCATGGTCGGCATCGTCGCCGGAGCGCTCCTCAACATCGCGCTCGATCCGCTGTTCATCTTCGTTTTCAAAATGGACGTCGAGGGCGCCGCGCTCGCGACGCTCATCAGCCAGCTCGTCGGTTTCGTCGTGCTCGCCTTCGGATGCAACCGAAAGGGCGCGCTCGGGCTCGATCTGAAATTGTTCGGCGTAACAAAAGAATTCGTCAAAGAGCTGTTCCGCGGCGGTTCGCCCTCTCTTTTCAGGCAGGGCTTCATGGCGATCAGCGTCATAATGCTCAACCGCGCCTGCCGCGTCGCTCCCGCCGGGGAGGTCGACGCCGCGATCGCCGCGATGGGGGTAGTCAGCAAGATAATGGGCTTCGCCTTTTCCGTTATCATCGGCGTCGGTCAGGGCTTCCAGCCTGTCTGCGGCTTCAATTACGGCGCGGGGAAGTTCGACAGGGTCAAAAAGGCGTTCTGGCTCTGCGTCGGCGCATCGACCGCTCTGCTCGCCGTCTTCTCCGCCGTCGGCGCGATCTTTTCGGGACCATTGGTCGCCTTCTTCCGAGACGATCCGGCGGTCGTGCGCATCGGTTCCGCCGCGCTGAGGTTCCAGTGCGCGGCGTTCGTCCTCAGCGGCTTCACGACGATGTCGAACATGATGCTCCAGAACATCGGCAAGGTGTTCAGGGCGAGCTTCCTCGCCGTCGCGAGGCAGGGACTCTTCTTCATCCCGGTCATTCTTGTTTTCTCGAATCTCTTTGGGCTCACCGGCGTAGAGATCACTCAGCCGGTCTGCGACGTTCTTGCGTTTATCTCGGCTCTTATACTGCATCTGCCCGTTCTCGCTTCGCTCAAGAGGGAAAAAAGCGGCGAATGAGGGCTCTTCCGGCTTCCGGAAGGGCTTTTTTCTTTTTTTCATTTCTCTGTTCGGGAAAAACCTCACAAAAAATGAAAATTCTCACATTTTTTCTCATGCTGTCGCTTTTTGCCGACAATTCTGAGGCAAATTTAGTCAAAAATGATAAAAAGAATGCGATTATGCTTGTATTATAGGGTGAATTGCTATTGACAAAAGCCCGCGGAAATGTTAAAATTTTATGGTTAAGTGTAAGCACGTAACATTTTTCACTTTCATACACTTATTCCGGGGCTTTTCACGGATCTTTGCGGCGTAAAGTTCCGAAACGGATCGCAAAAAGAATTTTTGAAAACTTTTTTCAGGAGGTTTCCAATGGAATTTCGTACAGAAAGAGACTCTATGGGCGAAATGCTCGTTCCCGCCGACAGATACTGGGCGGCGCAGACGCAGAGAAGCCTGCAGAACTTCGTCATCGGCGGCGAGATCATGCCGCGCGAGATCACTCACGCCTTCGGCATCTTGAAGAAGGCGGCGGCGATCGCCAACCACTCCCTCAAGCCCGAGAAGATGACCGACGAGAAGCTCGAGTACATCACCCGCGCCTGCGACGAGGTGATCGAGGGCAAGCTGTACGACCATTTCCCCCTCGTCGTATGGCAGACCGGAAGCGGCACCCAGTCCAACATGAACGCCAACGAGGTCATCGCCAACCGCGCTAACGAGCTCGCCGGCAGGAAGCTGTGCCACCCCAACGACGACATCAATATGTCCCAGTCCTCCAACGACACCTTCCCGACTGCGATGCACATCGCGGCGGTCCTGGCGATCGAGGACAGGCTCTTCCCCTCTATGGACAAGCTCATCGCGACCTTCAGGAGACTTGAAGAAGAAAACGAGGGCATCGTCAAGAGCGGCAGGACCCACCTCCAGGACGCCACCCCGATCAAGTTCTCCCAGGAGATCTCCGGCTGGAGAAACATGATCGAAAAGACAAAAGATATGCTCGCTCTTTCTCTCGGCGGGCTCCACGAACTGGCGCTCGGCGGCACCGCCGTCGGCACAGGGCTCAACGCCCCCAAGACCTTCGGCGCTGACGTCGCCAAGGTCGTGAGCGAACTCACCGGAAAGAACTTCGTCACCGCCGAAAACAAGTTCCACGCTCTGACCGCCAAGGACGAGCTGGTCTTCGCTCACGGCGCGATGAAGGCGCTCGCCGCCGATCTTATGAAGATCGCCAACGACGTCCGCTGGCTCGCGAGCGGCCCGAGAGACGGTCTCGGAGAGATCTTCATCCCCGAGAACGAGCCCGGCAGCTCCATCATGCCCGGCAAGGTTAACCCGACCCAGTGCGAGAGCATGACCATGGTCGCGGTCCAGGTCATCGCCAACGACGTCGCGGTCGGAATGGCGGCCTCCCAGGGCAACTTCGAGCTCAACGTCTTCATGCCCGTCTGCATCTACAATTTCCTGCAGTCCGCAAGGCTCCTCGCCGACGGCATCCTGAGCTTCAACGACAAGTGCGTCTCCGGCATCAGGGCTAACAGGGAAAAGATGGCTCACAACCTTCACAACTCTCTGATGCTCGTCACCGCGCTCAACCCCTATATAGGCTATGACAACGCCGCCAAGACCGCCAAAAAGGCGTTCAAGGAGAACATCTCGCTCAAGGAAGCCTGCGTGCAGCTGGGCTTTTTGACCGCCGAGAAATTCGACGAGGTCTTCCATCCCGAGCAGATGGTCTGAAAAGGCGATCCCCAACAAAAATTTCACAGGAGGTAACGCCGAAAAACTTCGGCGCAAAGCTATGCAATTCAGTTATTACCCGGGCTGCACCCTGAAAACGAAAGCCAAAGAGCTCGACGGCTTCGCGAGACGCAGCGCTCTGGCTTTGGGGATCGAGCTCAAAGAGCTCGACGCCTGGCAGTGCTGCGGCGGCGTGTATCCGCTCGCGAGGGACGAGATCGCCACGAAGCTCGCGTCCGTGCGCGCGCTCAGCGCGGCGGCGGATGAGGGCGGAAAGCTCGTGACGCTCTGCTCCGCCTGCCACCACGTCCTCAAGCGCGTCAACGACGATATGAAAAACGACCCCGAAATAAGGGACAAGGTCAACGCCTACATCGCGCCAGACAAGCCCTATTCCGGCGAGACCGAGGTCATTCATTTTCTCGAGCTTTTAAGAGACACCGTCGGCTTCGACGAGCTGAAAAAGAAGGTCGCGAATCCCCTTGCCGGAATGAAGATCGGCGCCTATTACGGCTGTATGCTCTTAAGACCCGGCAAGGTCATGCAGTTCGACGATCCCGGCGATCCCTCGATCATGGAGGATCTGATCCGCGCGCTCGGCGCAGAGCCGGTCGAGTACCCCTACAGAAACGAGTGCTGCGGCGGCTATCTGACGCTCGACGCTAAGGAGCTCGCGAAGAAAAAGAGCGCCGACGTCGCAAAGAGCGCCGAAGACTGCGGAGCTCAGGTGCTCGTCACCGCCTGCCCCTTGTGTATGTATAACCTCACCGTCAATTCCAATAGCTCCCTTCCCGTTTTGTATTTCACTCAGCTTCTCGCGAGAGCGCTGGGAGTCGAAGGAGGCGAAGAACTCAAATGACCAAAAAAGAGATCAGCGCCGAGATCGAGCGCGTGAGCGGCACCCGGGCCGTCAAGTGTATGCGCTGCGGCAAGTGCTCCGCCACCTGTCCCGCCTACGGCGAAATGGACATCCTGCCTCACGAGTTCGTCTATCTTGCCGAGAAGGGCGATATTGAAAAGCTCGCCGGTTCCGCCGCCCTCTACCGCTGTATGTCGTGCTTCGCCTGCGTGGAGCGCTGCCCGAGGCAGGTCGAGCCCGCGAACATCATCGAGGCGATCCGCCTCAGGTTCATCCGTCCCCAGGGCGCCAATCACCTGAAAGCTGACGATATCCCCGCTCTCATCGACGGCGAGCTGCCTCAGCAGGCGATCGTCAGCGCGTTCAGAAAGTATTCCAAGTAAGGAGGAGACGTAATGCAGAGGATCGGTGTATTTGTCTGCTGGTGCGGAAGCAACATAGCCGGCACGGTAGACGTTCACGCCGTGGCTGAAGCGCTCGCCAACGAACCGGGCGTTGTCTTCTCCACGGACTATCAGTATATGTGCTCCGAGGCGGGTCAGAACATAATAAAGAACGCCATAAAAGAGCATAAGCTCTCCGGAGCGGTGATCTGCTCCTGCTCTCCGAGGATGCACGAGGCGACCTTCCGCAAGACCGCCGCGTCAGCCGGTCTCAACCCGTATATGGTCGAGATCGCCAACATCCGCGAGCAGGATTCGTGGATCCACAAGGACAGGGCCGAGGCGACCGAAAAGGCGATCATCCTCGGAAGAGCGGCGGTCGCGAAGGTCAACCTCAACACGCCTCTCGAAGCGGGAGAGACCCCGGTCACCAAGCGCGCCCTCGTCATCGGCGGCGGCATCGCCGGGATCCAGACCGCGCTCGACATCGCCGACGCGGGATTCGAAGTCGACATAGTCGAAAAGAAGCCGACCATCGGCGGAAAGATGGCCCAGCTCGACAAGACCTTCCCGACGCTCGACTGCGCCGCCTGCATCCTCACCCCGAAGATGGTCGACGCCGCCCAGCACGAGAAGATAAAGATCTACGCCTACAGCGAGGTCGAGGACGTTTCGGGCTTCGTCGGCAACTTCACCGTGCAGATCAGAAAGAAGGCCAGATACGTCAACGCCGATCTCTGCACCGGCTGCGGCGAATGCACGGAAAAATGCCCGCAGAAAAAAGTTCCCAACGAGTTCAATATGGGAATGGATTATCACCGCGCGATCTACATCCCCTTCGCGCAGGCCGTGCCGAAGGTCGCGACCATCGACCCGGACTACTGCATGATGCTGAAGACCGGCAAGTGCGGCGTCTGCTCGAAGGTCTGCGGCGCGAAAGCCATCGACTACACCCAGAAGGACGAGATCGTCGAGGAAAAGTACGGCGCGATAGTCGTCGCGACCGGATACGAGCAGATCAAGCCCGACAAGTTCGGCGAGTATTCCTACAATAAATCAAAAGACGTCGTCACCTCCCTCGAATACGAGAGGCTGATGAACGCCGCCGGTCCCACCAACGGCGTCCTTCTGCGTCCGTCCGACGGAAAGCACCCGCACACGATCGTCTTCGTCCAGTGCGTCGGTTCGAGGGACACCAGGGAATGCGGCAAGGAATACTGCTCGAAGATCTGCTGTATGTACACCGCGAAGCACGCGATGCTCACCAGAGAAAAATATCCCGACACCGAGGTCTACGTCTTCTACATCGACGTGAGGACTCCCGGCAAGGGCTTCGACGAGTTCTACAGACGCGCAGTCGAGCAGTACGGCGTACACTATATCAAGGGCATGGTCGGCAGGGTCGCTCCCGAGGGCGACAAGCTGAAGGTCTTCGCTTCCGACCTGATCGCGAACGAGCAGCTAACTTTAGACGCCGATATGGTCGTCCTCGCCGCCGCGATCGAGCCCGACAAGAGCGCCCGTCCTCTCGCGACGCTTCTGAGAGCGAGCATGGACACCAACGATTTCTTCACCGAGGCTCATCCGAAGCTGCGTCCCGTCGAGAGCCCGACCGCCGGCGTGTTCCTCTCCGGCGTGTGCCAGGGACCCAAGGACATCCCCGAGACCGTCAGCCAGGCGGGAGCCGCCGCGGCGAAGGTCATCGGACTGCTCGCGAAGGACAGCCTCAAGGGCAATCCCTGCGTGGCTTCGTCCGACGAGATGCTCTGCAACGGCTGCTCGGCTTGCGAGAAGGTCTGCCCCTACGGAGCGATCACCTATCTCGATAAGGAATTCCGCATCGCCGGGAAGACCGTGGTCCGCAGGGTCTCGTCCGTCAATCCCGCGGTCTGCCAGGGCTGCGGCGCCTGCACGGTGGCCTGCCCCTCGGGCGCGATGGATCTGAAGGGCTTCAGCAACAGACAGATCATGTCGGAGGTGGATGCGATATGCAAATAGAAGATAAAAAAGATAAGAAGGATTTCAAGCCTCTGATCGTGGCGTTCTGCTGCAACTGGTGCAGCTACGCCGGCGCGGATCTTGCCGGATCGGGCAGGATGAGCTATCCCGCCGAGGTCAAGATCATCAGAGTCCCCTGCTCCTGCAGGGTCAATCCGAGCTTCGTGCTCAAGGCTTTCCAGAGGGGAGCCGACGGAGTCATCCTCTGCGGCTGTCACCCCGGCGACTGCCACTACACTACCGGCAACTACTACACGAGAAGAAGAATGACGCTCCTGTTCTCGATGCTCGATTTTCTCGGCATCGAGAGGGAAAGGACCAGAGTAGAGTGGGTCTCCGCCGCCGAGGGCGCGAAGTTCTCGGCTGTCATGAACGATTTCGCTCAGAAGATCGCCTCGCTCGGAGAAAACAAAAGGCTGGAGGATCTCAGATGCAAAGAACAGAACTGATCAAAAAGAGGATCCTCGAGCTCATCGAAAACAAGACGGTAGACCGCGCCGTCGGCTGGAGGAAAGGGGAGTTCTTCTGGGACGCGAGCCCCGCGGTGTTCAATGACGCCGAAGAGCTCGAAAGCTTCGTCTACGACTCCTTCTGCGGTCCCAATCTTTCAAAATTCCTTGTCACCGAGGCTAAAAAAGACGGCAGAGTCCTGGTCTGCGCCAAGCCCTGCGACACCTACAGCCTCAATCAGCTCTTCACCGAGCACCGCATCGACCGCTCGAAGCTCTATATCTTAGGCATAGGCTGCGACGGGATGCTCGACGCCGAGAAGATCAGACAGAACGGCATCAAGGGAATGACCGCCGTTGAAGAGGACGGGGATGATCTTGTCATCGATACCGTCTACGGCAAAAAGACCCTGCCGCGCGAGAAGGCGCTCATCACAAGATGCCGCGTCTGCCGCGGCGGAAAGCACGCCGTCTTCGACGAGCTTCTTTGCGCCGACGAGGAGAAGGGTCCTTCGGGCGACCGCTTCGAGGAGGTCGAAAAGCTCGAAAGGATGACTCCGGACGAGAGATTCGAGTTCTGGAGGAGCGAGCTTTCAAAGTGCATCCGCTGCAACGCCTGCCGCAACGCCTGTCCCGCCTGCACCTGCGAGAAGTGCGTTTTCGACAACGACGCCAGCGGCATCGCCTCACGCGCCAACAGTGACAGCTTCGAGGAAAAGCTCTATCACATCATCCGCTCCTTCCACGTCTGCGGACGCTGCACCGACTGCGGAGAGTGCTCGAGGGTCTGCCCCCAGGGCATCCCGCTCCACCTTCTGAACAGAAAGTACATCAAAGACATCAACGAGCTCTACGGTTTCTATCAGGCCGGCGAAAAAGAGGGGAGCATTTCCCCGGTCACCGACTTTGAAAAGACAGACGCGGACCCCTCCGTCGTCCGCGAGAGAGGAGGAGCCGGCAAATGAAAAAGCTGTCAGTAAAAAACTCCGACGCTCTGTTTGAGGCGATCTCCGCCTCCCGCGCGCTCTATCTTCCGATAGAGAAGGCGGGCAAGGTCGACTTCTATCCCTGGAGCAAAGACGAAAAGGTCAGGCTCGACGCTTTGCAGACAACGCGCTCCGCGAAGGACTTGTTCTTCCCGCAGAGCGAGTGCTTCGCAAAATTCAAGCTCGACAAGAACGCCATCAGCGTCGATCCGGTCGCTCCCGCCGACGAAAAGTTCGTCGTCTTCGGAGTGAGGGCCTGCGACGCGAGGAGTTTCGAGCTTCTCGACAAGGTCTTTCTCGCCGATCCCGTCGACGTCATGTATCAGACGCGCCGCGCCAACGGAACGATCGTCACTCTCGCCTGCGCAGAGCCCGAAGAGACCTGCTTCTGCATGAATTTCGGCATCGACGCCTCCGCTCCCGGCGGTGACGCGAGGGCGACATTCGTCGGCGGCTCGATGATCCTCGAAGCCCTGACCGAAAAGGGCGAAAAGCTCCTCGACGAGGTCTCGACCGCTCTTGAAGACGCTTCAAAGGACGACGAAAAGGCTCTCGCCGACGAGAAGGAGAGGATCGCCGGGATCTTGAAGAAGCTCCCGTTCAGTTCGCTCCCGCTCGACAACATCAAAAAGCAGGACGAGCTCGAAGCCGTCCAGTGGTGGAAATGGGGAGAGCTCAGCCAGGGCTGTCTCGGCTGCGGCACCTGCACCTTCGTCTGCCCGACCTGCCAGTGCTACGACATCAGGGACTTCGACACCGGCCACGGCATAAACCGCTTCAGATGCTGGGATTCCTGCATGTTCTGGGAGTTCACCCAGGCGGCGGGACACAATCCGAGGCTCACTCAGATGGAAAGGTTCCGTCAGAGATTCATGCACAAGCTCGTGTATTTCCCGAAGAACAACGGCGGCGATTTCTCCTGCGTGGGATGCGGACGCTGCGTAAGAAAGTGCCCCTCCGCGCTCAATATCGTCAAGGTCATCAAAGAGTTGGGAGGCAGCGACAATGAATAATCCTCTGGTTCCCGTTATCGGCGTCATCACCGACGTCAGAAGAGATACCCCGGACGTCAAGACCTTCCGGGTCGCCATGCCCGACGGCTCGAAGCCCTTCGAGCACATCCCCGGCCAGTGCGCCATGCTCTCCGTCCCCGGAGTCGGCGAGGCGATGTTCTCCGTCACTTCGTCCCCCACGAACAAGGAGTTCATGGAGTTCTCGATCAAGAAGTGCGGCTGTCTCACCTCGTGGCTCCACGCCATGGAGCCGGGTCAGGCGGTCACCGTCCGCGGACCCTACGGCAACGGCTTCCCGGTCGACACGGACTTCGCCGGAAAGGACCTCGTGTTCGTCGCCGGCGGCATCGGACTTGCTCCTTTGAGATCCGTCATCAACTACTGCCGCGCTAAGCGCTCCTCCTACGGCCACATCGACGTGGTCTACGGCTCGCGCAGCGCCGACGATCTGGTCGACTATCCCGAGATCACCGACGAGTGGTGCAAGGAAGACGACTTCGACGTCTATCTCACCATCGACCGCCCGCAGGACGGCTGGGACGGCCACGTCGGATTCGTCCCCAACTACGTCAAGGAGATCGGCTTCGACACGAACAAGACCGTCATCATCTGCGGTCCGCCGATCATGATCAAGTTCACGCTCGCCGGACTCGTCGAGCTGGGCTTCAACAAGGAGCAGGTCTACACGACGATGGAAATGCGCATGAAGTGCGGCATCGGCAAGTGCGGCAGATGCAACATCGGTTCCAAGTATATCTGCAAGGACGGCCCCGTGTTCCGCTGCGATCAGCTCGAACAGCTGCCCGCAGAGTATTGATCCGGCACGGATAGAGTTTGAGAGTTTGAAAGAATTGAGGTCAAAACACATGGAAGAAATGGTTAAAGTCTACCTGATGGGCAAGCTCTACCGCGTGCCCGCGAATCTGACCATAATGGGCGCGATGGAATACGCAGGGTATCAGCTCGTGCGCGGCTGCGGCTGCCGCAACGGCTTCTGCGGCGCCTGCGCCACGATCTACCGCATCAAGGGCGACAGGGAGCTGAAAGTTTGTCTCGCCTGCCAGACGAAGGTCGCCGACGAGATGTACGTCGCGACTCTGCCCTTTTTCCCGCTCGTCAAGCAGGTCTACGACATCGAGAAGGTCCCCGCGACCCAGCAGGTCATGATGCAGCTTTATCCCGAGATCTACAGCTGCATCGGCTGCAACGCCTGCACCAAGAGCTGCACCCAGGGGCTCAACGTCATGCAGTACATCGCCTACGCTCAGAGAGGCGATTTCGCCAAATGCGCCGAAGAATCCTTCGACTGCGTCATGTGCGGCGTCTGCTCTTCGAGATGCCCCGCCGGGATCTCCCATCCGCAGGTCGCGCTTTTAGCGAGAAGGATCTACGGAAAGTATCTTGCTCCGAAGAGTCAGCACCTCGAGGACAGGGTCAAGGAGATAAAGGATGGCACCTTCAACGAGCTCATTGAGGCTCTCATGAACAAGCCGGTCTCCGAAATGAAAGAGCTCTACAACTCAAGAGAGATCGAGAAATAAGGGGGAAAACAGGATGTACACCGATAAAACGATGCTCGAATCCATCAAAAAGGTGGAGGCGGCAAGGGCGCAGAACACCGTTTTCGAGCCCCGCAGAATGACCGCGGATGAAAAGGAAAAGCTGCTTGCGACCTATCATCCCGACTACAAGCAGGATCAGTTCGCCGTCCTTTCTGTCGGCCCCAACAAGGGCGAGAAGGTCCCGCTCGAGCTTGCCGGACTCCTGCAGGCGAACAGCCGCATCCAGAACGAGAAGATCGACCTGACAAAGGTCGACTACGACGTCGACGTTCTCATCATCGGCGGCGGCGGCGCGGGTTCCTCCGCGGCGATCGAGGCCGACAACGCCGGAGCCAAGGCGATGATCGTCACCAAGCTCCGCATCGGCGACGCCAACACGATGATGGCGGAGGGCGGCATCCAGGCCGCCGACAAGCCCAACGACTCTCCCGCGCAGCACTATCTCGACGCCTTCGGAGGCGGACACTTCGCCGCCAAGCCCGAGCTTCTTTACAAACTCGTCACCGAGGCTCCCGACGCCATCCAGTGGCTCGACGCCCTCGGAGTGGAGTTCGACAAGGCTCCCGACGGCACTATGATCACCACCCACGGAGGCGGAACCTCCCGCAAGAGGATGCACGCCGCGAAGGACTACAGCGGAGCCGAGATCATGCGCACCCTGCGCGACGAGGTCCTCAACCGCGGGATCCCGGTCGTCGATTTCACCGCCGCGGTAGAACTGATCCTCGACGAGAACGGCAAGGCCGCCGGCGCGGTGCTCATGAACATGGAGACCAGAGAACTGCTCGTCGCAAGGGCGAAGACCGTCGTCATCGCCACCGGCGGCGCGGGCAGACTGCACTATCAGGGCTTCCCGACCTCCAACCACTACGGCGCGACCGCGGACGGTCTGGTCCTCGCTTACAGAGCGGGCGCGAAGCTCCTCTACGCCGACACCCTCCAGTATCACCCCACCGGCGCGGCGTTCCCCGAGCAGATCTTCGGCGCTCTGGTCACCGAGAAGGTCAGATCCCTCGGAGCGAAACTCGTCAACGCGGACGGCGAAGTCTTCATGCACCCGCTGGAGACCAGAGACGTCAGCGCGGCTTCGATCATCCGCGAATGCTCCGACAGGGGCAAGGGCGTGAAGACGCCCGGCGGAATCGGCGTCTGGCTCGACACTCCTATGATCGAGATCAAGGGCGGCGAGGGCACGATCGAAAAGAGGATCCCCGCGATGCTCAGGATGTTCGGCAAGTACGACATCGACATCCGCAAGGAACCCATCCTCGTCTATCCGACGCTTCACTACCAGAACGGCGGCATCAGAATTACACAGGACGGTATGTCTGACATTGAAAATCTGTACGTTGCAGGAGAGGCAGTCGGCGGAATCCACGGACGAAACCGTCTTATGGGCAACT
>JAFTEP010000128.1 GCA_017453605.1 Clostridia bacterium | reverse complement strand
CCGCATTCATAATTCTCCGCGGCGCTTTGCGCCGCGATATGCACCGGTAGCTCAGTTGGATAGAGCATCAGATTCCGATTCTGAGGGTCGCGCGTTCGAGCCGTGTCCGGTGCGCCAGAAAGATCCCCGTCTTGCGACGGGGATCTTTCATCCCGTCTTCCCGCCGCCGCGGGACGGGAAGCGTCCTTCGCGCGCCCGCGGAAGGCAAATGAAGCGTTTTTTCATTTTTCTCTTGACATTTTTTAAAAAAAGGTGTAAAATCCCTTTCAAAGCGATGATGAAGTCGGCGGAGCGCAAAAAAGTCGTCTACAGAGAGATCCCGGGTGTGGAAAGGGATCGGCGGCGAGCGCGAAGCCTTTCCCTTCGGAGCAGGTGAGGTGAAAGGCGCGTAGCCGCTTCCCGGGTAGACCGCCGTTATCCGGTCGGGGGCTGATAGGCTTTGTCTTGTATGGGTGGTATAACGGCTTCCGCCGTCCCGTCGGGACGGCGGAGTTTTGTTTTTCGCCCGCGCCGACGTCGGCTGACGTGTGGTCTTCCGCGACGATTTCCGCTCCGTTCCCTCTTTGTCATCCTGAGCGAAGCGAAGAATGACAAAGCAAGTCGAACGCGATGAAACAAAAACTGTTGCGGTGTCCCCTCATCAGTCAGCTGCGCAACACCCCGCCGCTGCGTTCCTCGCGTCGGGGACCCCGGCGCGCTGACAGCTGTCTCGCTGAGGCTCGGTCTCGCCGCGGCTCTGACCGTCCGCCGGACGGTCATTCACTCCCGCGTCGCGCCTTCGGCGCCTCCAGGGGGAAGCCTTTGGAAGCGTTCCTTTATTTGTGAATTAACAAATGATTTGTTGCGTATATCTTTAGTATTTCGTTTTAACTTTTACATTCAGCAATCAAAGTGTTTTCTTTATTATTCAGAAAAACGCTTTGGCTCTATGTTAAGTCAGAACAGAAAGTGCCGCCGTGAAGGCTTCCCCCTGGAGGGGAAGCTGGCTGCGCGTGAAAACGCAACTTCGCGAAGCGCCCGCAATGATTTTTCGCGCAGACTGATGAGGGGACACCGCCGCCCGTTTACACTCCGTTCCCCTCGTCTGAGCTAAAGCGAAGACGAAAATAAGGCGCCGGATCACTGCGATAATTCCGAACTCCGAACTATCCCCAAATCCCGGGTTCAAAGGGCAGAGCCTTTGGCCCGCGGAAGAATCAGGCTGACAACAGGCAATCAATACGAAAGGAAAAGGATAAAATGAAAGAAAAACTTCAAGCGATGCGTGACGCGCTCGAAAGAGAGCTTGACGCCGTCCGCGCAAGCGAGGACGTGGAAGCCCTGAGGGTGAAGTACCTCGGCAAGAAGGGCGAGCTGACCGGGCTTTTAAGGTCCATGGGCAGCGTTCCCGCCGAGGAAAGGCCCGCTATGGGCAAACTCGTCAACGAGCTCAGAGAGCATATCGAGGGCGTGATCGGCGCGAAAAAAGAACTGATGAGAGCCGCCGGTATGCAATTGAAGCTCGAGAAGGAGCGCCTCGACGTCACGGCGCCCGCCGTTGTAAGACCGATCGGCGGCAGGCATCCGATCGCCGCGGTCACGAAGGAGCTCGAGGACATCTTCATCGGCATGGGCTTCGATATCGTCGACGGTCCCGAGGTGGAATACGACTACTACAACTTCGAGGCGCTCAACACGCCTCCCGGACACCCCGCCCGCGACGCGCAGGACACCTTCTACGTCAACGACAAGGTGCTGTTAAGGTCCCAGACTTCTACCGTGCAGATCAGGACCATGGAAAAGACCAAGCCCCCGATCCGCGTGGTCTCGCCCGGCAGGGTCTACCGCTCCGACGCGGTCGACGCGACCCACTCGCCGATGTTCCACCAGATGGAGGGACTCGTGGTCGACAAGGGCATCACCATGGGCGACCTCAAGGGGACCCTCGAACTCTTCGCGAAGACTCTGTTCGGCGAGGAGACCAAACTGAGATTCCGTCCGCATCACTTCCCGTTCACCGAGCCCTCCGCCGAGGTCGACGTGAGCTGCTTCGTCTGCGGCGGCAAGGGCTGCAGCGTGTGCAAGAAGGAGGGCTGGATCGAGATCCTCGGCGCCGGCATGGTGCATCCCAACGTGCTCAGGGGCTGCGGGATCGACCCCGAGGTCTACTCCGGCTTCGCGTTCGGACTCGGGATCGAAAGGATAGTCATGAAAAAATACGGCATAAGCGATATGCGCCTGCTCTACGAAAACGATATCCGTTTTCTCAGGCAGTTCGGCTGATAAACGGATCGAAAGGAGGATAAACAGATGAAACTTTCATTCAAATGGCTCGGCGATTTCATGGATACCTCCGTGATCGAAAGCCCGAAAAGCTACTGCGATCTTCTGACCGATACCGGAAGCAAGGTCGAGGGCTATGAAATACTCGGCGAAGAACTTGAAAACGTCGTCTGCGCGAAGCTGTTGAGCTGCGAAAAGCACCCGGACGCCGACAAACTGACAATTTGTCAGGTAGACTGCGGGGAGGAATCGCCCCGTCAGATCGTCACCGCCGCGACTAATATGAAGCCCGGCGATATGCTCGTTCTCGCGAAGGCTCCCGCGAAGCTCGCGGGCGGCGTCGTGATAAAGGCGGGCAAGCTCAGAGGCGTCGAGAGCAACGGTATGTTCTGCTCCGTCGCGGAGCTCGGACTGACCGTTCACGACGTGCCCTACGCCGTTGAGGACGGACTTCTGGTGCTCGAAGAGGACTGCAGGCCCGGCGACGACGTCAGGGACGTCCTCGATCTGAGGGACACCGTCATCGAATTCGAGATCACCTCGAACCGCCAGGACTGCTTCTCCGTGATAGGACTTGCAAGAGAGAGCGCCGTCAGCTACCGCACTCCGTTCAGGCTCCCCGAGCCCTCGTTCAGGGGCGTCGGCCAAAGCGCGTCGGACTACGTCAGCGTAAGCGTCGAAGACTCGCTTTGCAGAAGATACTGCGCGGCGGCGGTGAAAAACGTGAAGATCGCGCCCTCTCCCAAGTGGATGAGATCGCGCCTCAGAGCGATGGGCGTCAGACCCATAAACAATATAGTCGACATCACAAACTACGTCATGCTCGAATACGGCCAGCCGATGCATGCGTTCGACAAGGAATTTCTGGAAGACGACAGGATCGTCGTGCGCAGGGCGAAGGCGGGAGAAACGATCGTCACCCTCGACGAGCAGGAGAGGAAGCTCACCGAAAAGGATCTTCTGATCTGCGACGGCAAGAAGCCGGTCGCGCTCGCGGGCGTCATGGGCGGTCTCAACAGCGAGATCAACCCGGACACGAAGACGGTCATCTTCGAGAGCGCCAACTTCGACGGCGTCAGCGTGAGGCTGACCGCCAAATCCGTCGGTATGAGGACCGAATCCTCGGGAAGGTTCGAGAAGGGTCTCGATCCCGAGAACTGCCTGCCCGCGCTCATCCGCGCCTGCCAGCTCGTCGAAGAGCTCGGCGCCGGAGAAGTCGTGAGCGGCATCACGGACGTCTATCCGTCAAAGCCCGAACAGAGAAGGATCCCCTTCGAGCCGGAGCGCATAAACAAATTCCTCGGCACGGATATACCGGAAGAGACGATGAAGGAGATCTTCTCGCGCCTCGAGATCCGCCTTGAGGACGGGATGCTCCTGCCCCCGAGCTTCCGCACGGACCTCGTCTGCTTCGCGGATATCGCGGAGGAGGTCGCGAGGATGTACGGCTACAACCGCATAGAGTCCACCGCTTTCAAGGTGAGCGCCCGCATCGGCAAACGCAGCGCGGAGCACAAATTCATTAACCGCCTGCACACGATCTGCATCGCGAACGGGCTGACGGAGATCGAGACATATTCGTTCATCAGCGAAAAGACCTACGATCTATTGAGGCTCAAAGCCGATTCTCCGCTGAGAAAGAGCGTCGTGATCTCGAACCCGCTCGGCGAGGACACGCGCATAATGCGCACGACCGCCGTCGGCAGCATGATAGAGACCCTTGTCAGGAACCAGGCGCACCGCAACGAGAGCGCGTCTTTGTACGAGACCGCCCGCCTGTACTTCCCGGGCGACGACGAGAGGGTCCTCCCCGAGGAGCGCACGAGCCTTGTGATCGGCTTCTACGGCGACGGCGATTTCTACACGATGAAGGGTATCTGCGAGTCGATCGCCGAAAAGACTCTCGGAGCCGGCGACGGCGCCGTGAAGAGCTATGAGATCGCCGCGGAGAGCGGAGTGGAATATTTCCATCCGGGCAGATGCGCCGTGCTGACAAAAGACGGCGAGAAGCTGATGACCTTCGGTGAAGTTCATCCCGAGGTGATGAAAAACTACGGGCTCGAGAAGAAAGCGTACGTCGCCGTGATCGACGTTCCCGCGCTCTTCAGAAAGAGCAGGACCGAAGCCGTCTACCGCGACATAGGCAAGTTCCCGGCGGTCACGAGAGACCTCGCGTTCGTCTGCGACGAAGACGTTCAGGTCGGCGAGCTGGAGAAGATCATAATTCAGAGCGCCGGAAAGCATCTCGAATCATTAAGAGTGTTCGATATCTACCGCGGCGAGCAGGTCGGAGAAGGCAAGAAGAGCGTCGCCTTCAAGCTCGTCATCCGCCATCCCGAGAAGACGCTCACCGACGAGGAGAGCGAAAAGATCGTCGGCAAGGTCCGCGCCGGTCTCGAAAGGGAACTCGGAATCGCGATAAGAAGCTGAGAGGATAATAGAGATGTTCGGATCTCATATAGACGTCCGCAGGCAGGCAAAGCACGTCAAGAGCATCATCGACGGATCGCCCGTGAAAAAAGGGATGATCATGTTCTACGGCGACTCCGATTTCACGCGCTGGTGTCCGACCTACGGCAACAAGAGCATGGAAGATGAGATCAGGATGAAGGACGGCTCCCAGGCGGTCGTCAACCACGGATTCGGCGGCGCGACCGCCGAGGAGATGCTCTATTTCTACCCCGAGATGGTCCGTCCCTGGGAACCGAGGGCGCTGGTTTTGCGCACGATCGGCAACGACCGCGGCGCGGGCTACTCGCCGGGCGAGATAATGGAGCTTCTCGCCCGCGTCATGGACTATGCCCGCGCGGATCTTCCGGGGATAAAGCTCTTTCTCGTGAGCGCGTTTCCGCTGCTTCGCGACCGCGGCGCGAGAGAATCGGAGGTCTGGGCGAGAAAAGAGTTCAACGTTCTCGCTAAAGCCTACTGCGGCTCGCATTCCGACGTCACTTTCGCCGACGGCTCTATGATCCCGGGGCTTCTGAGAAATCCCGGCTCCGACGATCCCGAAGACCTGCGCGAAGAGCTCTTTTTGCCCGATAAGGTCCACTTCACGCCCGAGGGCTACGACCTCTACCGCGACTTCTACCTCGAGGTCCTCAAGGACCTGCTGTGAGCCCGTGATTTCAGTTCCCGATAAACGCGTCCGCCGTATCCTTTTAAAAAAAGGATACGGCGGTTTTATATTTTTTGATAAACGCTTACAGCAGATCCTTCAGAAGATCGGTCATGAAGGTCCTGAAGATCTTATAGCCCTCTTCGTTGAAGTGGACGTTGTCCTTGAGGTACAGATCGTCGCGGAGGCAGTCGATATTCCCCGCGCCGCCCTCGGTATAGAACGGGGCGTAGGCTCGAAGATCGACGTATGTCGCGTCGTCGTGGCTCTCGCAGTAGAACTTCGCGAGGCGGTCGTATTCCTTCGCGCTCCATTTCGCGGAGGCTTTGGCGGTCTTGTCGCAGACGAGAGGCTTCGAGCCGCAGACGAAGAGCCTGATCCCGGGAAAGTCCGTGCGCGCGTATTCGCAGACCCTCGCCAGAAGCGCGACTATCTCCTCCGGGCAGTAGCCGACGTCGGTGTCGTTGCCGTAGGCTTTCAGCACGAGCGCCCTCGGCTCCCAGGGTCTGACGAGCATCGGATAGTAGTACAAGAGTTCCTCCGCGGTGCTTGTGCCGAAGCCGTGGTTGACGATCGCCTGAGATCCGTCCTTCATCCTTATCAGTTCCTCGACGCTCGTGTTGCCGTAGAGCGGCTGCCAGCGCGTGAAGTCGGAGTCGCCGTAGAGCAGGATCTTGCCCTTCACCACGGGGGACGCCATCATGTCTTTCAGATACTTGTCCTCGAGCCTGTTCGGTCTGATGTGCGGTTCAAACATTGTTTTTATCTCCTTTTTATTTTGGTTTTGTTTGTGTTTCAATAACCGTCAGTCTTCGCTTTCGGCGTCGGCCGCGAGGTCAATTCGGAATTCGGAATTCGGAATTATTGCATTTTTGCTTCGTTAGGTTTTTCGCCTCCGCTTTTGGCGTCGGCGAGGGGAGCGGAGCGAATATGGGCTATGGGGACCCCTCATCCGTCTGCTCCGCAGACACCTTCCCCCAAGGGGGAAGGCCTTCTTACGGCACTTTACTTTT
>JAFTEP010000127.1 GCA_017453605.1 Clostridia bacterium | reverse complement strand
GAGCCAGTGGCCGCCGCTCAAACGACGCGCGGCGACGCCGACGATGCCGCAGATCCTGAGCGCGGGACACGCGATCTTCAGAACGCTTTTATCTTTAATAAGGCGCGGCAGAGTGATTGAGGAAACGAACGTGATGCACAGGATCAGAAGAGTGTGGCTCGAGGGATAGGATGCCTCGAAGGTCCCGTCGGCTTCGGGGATGGGACGGACGTTGATCTTGACGACGTTGAAGAAGACGTAAAGAAAGCCCAAGACGACAAGGAAAGCGAGAAAGACGACAAGATACTTTTCGATCCTGCGGATATTCTTTCTCTGAACGAACCTGAGCACGAAAAGGGCGCACCACAGAGCCGCGACGATAATGCAGAGGACGCCGATGAGTTTTGAAATGACTTCAAAAAATCCGCTCGTTCCGAAGGTCTTGAAAAACCAGCCGTTGAGCGCGGCAAATCCGACCTTTACGGAATAATCCCCGATCACCACCGCCCTGTTGTCGATGACAGACACAAAGATCGTGTAGATCAGAAACGCGATCGCCCAGATCAAGGTCCTGGAATAAGGTTTTTTCATAAAATCCTGCATCCTTTAAATCAGCCTCCTGTCAAAAAAGGTGGATTCAATCTATCTCCTGACGGCATTCGAGCGCCCGGAAAAGAGTGAGTTCGTCGGCGTATTCAAGTTCGCCTCCCGCCGGAAGACCGTAAGCGAGACGAGTGACCTTCACGCCGAAAGGCTTTATGAGTTTTGAAAGATACATTCCGGTCGCCTCCCCTTCTATGCTCGGGTTGAGGGCGAGGATGACCTCTCCGATCTCGCCGGAAGAAACTCTGGCGACAAGCTGTTTTACGTTCAGACGCTCGGGACCGATCCCGTCCATGGGGCTGAGAAGCCCGCCGAGGACGTGATACAGACCCTTGTATTCGTTGATCTTCTCAAGCGCGGCGATGTCCTTGCTGCCCTCGACCACGCAGATCGTCGAAGTGTCGCGGCGGTCGTCCGAGCAGATGTCGCAGACCTCGTTCTCTGTTATATCGCAGCAGAACTTGCAGCGGCGGATCTTCGTTTTGACGTCGAGGATGTTCTGCGCGAATTCTTTTGCGTCCTCGTCTTTCATATCGAGAACGCCGAACGCGAGACGGACCGCCGTTTTGTAGCCGATCCCGGGCAGACGGCGGAACTTGTCGATGAGCTTGTCGAGAGACGGGATGTATTCGTACATATTATTCAGAAAATGCCGGGGATATTCGGCAGATTGAGACCGCCGGTGAGTTTGGACATCTGCGACTGCGATTCCGCGTCGACCTTCTTTATGGCCTCGTTGACGCCGGCGACGATGATATCCTGGAGGGTCTCGATGTCGTCGGGATCGACGATCTCAGGATCGAGCGTGATGGATCTGATCTCCTTGGAGCCGGAAATGACGATCTTGCAGACGCCGCCTCCGGAAGAGATCTCGAACTCCTGCTCCTCGAGCCCCGCCTGCATGTTCTCCATATCCTCCTGGAGCTTCTGCATCTGCTTGAGCATCGAATTCATATTGCCCGGGCCTTTGCCCATTCCCTCGGGAAGTCTTGCTTTCATTTTTTCCATCCTTTCAAAAATAGAGATCAAATTAAAAAAAACATTTAACGTTCTCAGAGACCTTCGAGACCGTCTGAGACCGGGGTTTTGTTCGCGGCGCTCTTTTCGGCGATAACTACCGACTTCACGTTCCCGTCCAGAACGACTGCGCGCTTCAAAACTATATCGGCGGCGCCGACAGCTTCGAGGATACCCTTGATAAAGGGCGTCGTCAGAAGATAGAGCGCCGATCCGCGGGAGGAAAATTCGACTTGACTGAGATACGGCTTTATAAGGCTCTCCTCCTGCATCGACATCAGAAGGCGGTCGAGATATTCGGGTTTTGAATCCGCGGCGGGAGCTTCGGGGGACGGCGTTTTTTCGGGTTCGTCAGACGCGGGGACCGACGGTCTCTCGGGGATTTCGTCCGCGGCGGCGGGAGCATCTGAAGATATTTGCGCCGTAACGGTGCTTCTGAAGGGCGCGCCGCGTTCGAGTTCGCTCACTCTTGCGGCAAGAGAGGCGACGCTGTCCGAAAGAGAAGCGACGCACATCTTCATGAACGCGATCTCGACGGCAGCTTTCTTGCCGGAGGAGATACGGTCGTATTCGGAATACAGGTTTTCAAGAACGCCGGTCTGATAACAGAGCGCGTCCTTTGTCATGGCGGCGGAGATCTCTTCAAGCCGCTCCGAGTCCTCGCGGTATTCATCGAGAAAACTCTTGGGAGTCGGGACGAATTTTATCACGAAAAGATCGCGGTAGAGTTTGAGCATATCGGCGATGACTTCCTTGAAGTCGCCGGATTTGGAATAGAGTTCACCGACGAGCGTGACCGCCCTTGCCGGATTCTTCTTCGCGCAGGCTTCGGCGAGATCGATCAAAAGCTCTCTGTCCGAAAGACCGAGGATGCGGGTGATGACTTCGGGCGTGATCTCCCCTTTAACCATAGTGCAGGCTTCGAGAAGGCTGAGTGCGTCCCTCATTCCGCCGTCGCTGATGCGTGCGATGATCTGAGCGGCGCCGCGGTCGAGATCCATACCCTCACTTCCCGCGACGAACATCAGTCTGTCGACGATGACGTCTGTCGGGATCCTTCTGAAATCGAAACGCTGACATCTGGAAATGATCGTCGCCGGCACCTTGTTGACGTCGGTTGTGGCGAGGATAAAAAGAACGTGCTCCGGCGGCTCTTCGAGCGTTTTCAGAAGTGCGTTGAACGCGCTGACGGAGAGCATGTGGACTTCGTCGATTATGTAGACTCTCTTTTTGACCTCCGAGGGCATGAACCTGACCTCGTCACAGAGGGCGCGGATATTGTCAACGCTGTTGTTGCTCGCGGCGTCCATTTCGACGACGTCCATTATGCTCGCGTTGTCTATTCCGAGACACGCCTCGCATTTGCAGCAGGGATCGCCGTCGACGGGATCGAGACAGTTGACCGCCTTGGCAAGGATCTTCGCGCAGGAGGTCTTGCCGGTCCCTCTCGAGCCGCAGAAAAGATAGGCGTGAGAGGTCTTTTTCTCCCTGACCTGGTTTTTCAGGACGGAGGTGATGTGATCGTGGCCGCAGACCTCGTCAAAGGTCTTCGGCCTGTACTTTCTGTAAAGAGACTGATACATTTATAGACCCACTGATCCTTTTTGAAAAAACAGGATACAAAACAAAGCCATGCACCCCGCTTCGAATACGGCGAGATACGCGCTTTGAATGCTTTCTGCTCAGGACAGGCTCCCCCGCGGCACACCGGAATGACCGATTAATGCTGCTTGGTTCCCCACCTGACATGGTTCACGGGTCCCGGTTGCGCAGGACCAATCCTTCAACACAGAAAACAGACTGCTGCCGTACGGCGCCGCCCCTCAGTCGGGGAATTCACCCCTGCTGTAGCGGATGGCAGGTTACAAGGCACCGCTGACTCCCCGGTTAGCATGGCCTTGTTTTGTATCCTGTTTTTGTTTATTTGTTTGAAATCGCTCTTTTTACTTGGTTCCGAAGATCCTGTCGCCGGCGTCACCGAGACCCGGAATGATG
>JAFTEP010000126.1 GCA_017453605.1 Clostridia bacterium | reverse complement strand
TTTCCTCCGAACATCGAGATCCTCTCGCGGATCTTTTCGGACTGCATCCTCAGATACTTTTCATTGTCAAATCCGATTTGAAACATACTCGCTCCTTGAAAATTCATTTATATTTTTTGAATCTTGATATTTCTTCTCTTATGCGCAGATAGCTTTCGTGTCTTGACGGGCTGATCTTTCCCTCTGAAACCGCTCGCAATATCTCACAGCCTTCTTCTTTTGTGTGAGAGCACTTAGTATATCGGCATTTTCCGAGAAAATCCGCAAATTCGGGAAAAGTAAAAACAAGTTCGTCGATATCAAAGAATCTGAACTTTGAATAGTCGAGCATCGAAAATCCCGGCGTGTCGGCAAGATATGTCCCGGGGATGCCCGTTAATTCAGAAGCGTTGTAGAAGATCGACTGCCTCGTCGTGTTCTTGCCTCTGGAGATCTTTCTGCTGAGTTCGCCTATCTCAAGGACAAACTGCGGGAAAAGAGCCTTTATCAGAGAACTTTTTCCGACGCCGCTCGCGCCCGTGAACGCGCTCGAAAAACCGCCGATAAGAGGGATCAGTTTATCAGAGGCGTCTTTTGGATCAAGAGAGGACAGACAGACCGCCTTGAATCCCGCTTTTTGATAGACCGAACAGAGTTTTTTACCCTCTCCGGGATCAAGATCCGTCTTTGTGAAAACCAAGACCGGCTCGATCCCGTTATATACCGCCGCGCTCAGGACTTTGTCGGTGTTCAAGAGCGACGGCATCGGATCACAGACGGCGCAAACGACAAAAAGTCTGTCGAGATTGGCTACGGGAGGCCGTAGAAGGAGATTTTTTCTTTTCTTGACGTCATTTATCGAATAAGAGTCTTTTCCGTCTGTTTTCAGCGTGACGTAGTCGCCGGGCACCGGAGTTATCCCGTCGTTTCTGAAAACGCCTCGCGCGCGGCACCATATAGTTTCTTCGGGCGTTTCTACAAGATAGAGACCGCCGGTGCAGGTGAGGATCCTGGCTTTGATTATTTCAGGCATATCAGCCCTGAGCCTCGCCGCCGGATCCTGAATCAGAACCGGTCTGTGACTGAGTGGATGTATCAGCTTCTGAAGTATCGGGCGTCTCTGTAGACGGCGCGGTGGATGCCGGAGGCTCAGATGCGTCAATCGTGCTTTCCGGCGCGCTCGTGGACGGAGCGGTGGAAGCGGGTGCTGAAGTCTCGGGAGCCGTCGAGGCGGGCTCCGTCGTCACAGGGTGATCTTCGCTCGTATCGGGTGCTTCACTCGATGCGGGCGGTGCGCTCGTGGACGGAGCGGTGGAAGCGGGCTGAGTCGACGCGGGCGCGGTGGAGCCCGGCGAAGTTACGGGCGGGACAGTCGTAGCGTGAGCGCTCGTGTGGGGCGCCGTTGACGCGGGAACACTCGTCGGTGCGGTAGTGTGCGTGGGAGGAGCTTCAGTACTTGTGGGAGGAGCCGTGACGATCGCGGAGGATTCAGGCGCGGAAGTGAACGGCGGATCCGAGAATTCCGGCACGGAAGTCGCGGGTTCGGTCGGAGGAGGAACGGTCGTCGGCGGAGCTTTGATGCTCAGAGTCAGATCGACGACAGTATATTTTTTCGCGACAGAGCTGTCGGCGTCGACGCTCTGCGCGATCACAGTCCCGGTTTCAGCTTCGGAAGGCTCTCTGGTGACTTTTCCGAGAAGCAGGGATGAATCCGAAAGCTCCTTTTTTGCTTCGGGAAGAGTTTTGCCGATAAGAGAAGGCATCGTGACAAACGACAATTCCTGTCCAGAGCTGACAAAGAGAACGACCTCGGTGTTCTTCGCGACTTCCGTTCCCGCGGCGGGATCGGTGGAAACGACGTAACCCTCGAGGATCGTGTTGCTGTAGATCATCTGGATCGAATATCCGAGTTCGAGATCTCCCAGCGCGACGATCGCGCGTCTGTATTCCGTGACGGTCAGATCCGGCACGGGGATGTTTTCGCTGCCCTTGCTGACTTTGAGCGTCAGGTTCACGAAATGGTTGTTGTCGGCGATCTTCTTTCTCGATCCGGCTTCGGGGAGCTGGGAAATGATCTGACCTCTCGGAGCGGTCCTGTCAAAGACGTATTCGACCTGTGCGACTTTGATATTCGCGTCCTTCAGTTCGAGCTGGAGCGAATCATTGAAATCCCTGAGATACAGATCGGGAACGATGACGGTCAGAGAGCTGTTTTTTGTCATATTCAGAAGAGAAAATCCCATTATCGCTGCAGCGATGAGCGCGACAAGCAAAAAAGCGCAGGAGACGCCGAGGATGATAGGGAACATAGTCCTTCTTCCGTGGCGTGTCTTGACTTTCTGAGGCTTGTTCTCTTCTGTTGTCTTTTTGGGTTCGAGAGACGTGCTGTCGATGTTGTCGAGAGTCTCGCGGTCGAGAAGAGTGCGGTGATCGACGGAAAAGAGCCTGAGCGCTTTGAGCATCGAAGCGGCGGAAGAGAACCTCTGTGAAGGTTCTTTTTTCATCGCCTTCATGATTATCTGCTCGAGGGCGGGCGGGATCTTCTCGTTGTATTTTCTCGGAAGCACCGGCGGATTGTTGACGTGCATCATCGCGACGCTGAGAGGAGTTTCTCCGTCGAAGGGAAGTTTTCCCGTCAGCATCTCGTAGAAAATGACGCCCGCGGAATAGACGTCGGTCCCGGGACCCACGTTCTTTCCGCTCGCCTGTTCCGGGCTTATATAGTGAACGGTCCCCATCGCCTTTTCGTCTTCCTCGAGCATTTTGGAGCCCGGGAGCTTGGCGATGCCGAAGTCCATGAGTTTCAGCTTCAGATCGGGAGTCACCATGACGTTCTGAGGCTTGACGTCACGGTGAACGATGTTCTTTTCGTGGGTCGCGGATAAGGCCTTAAGAAGCTGTTCCATTATGGAAACGGCTTCGTCCGTCTCCAAAGGCGCGTTCATAGACATATAGTCCTTCAGCGTCATACCGTTGACGTATTCCATGACTATATATTTCGGGTCGTGATCGAGGTTCACGTCATATATTTTGACAATGTTTTCAGATGAGACCATCGCAGCGGCCTTCGATTCGTTCGCAAAGCGTCTGACGGCCTTGTCGTCGAATTCGAGTTCTCCGCTCAGGAGCTTCATCGCGACTGTGCGGTTCCTGACCTGATCCCTGGCTTTGAAGACAACGGACATACCGCCGCTGCCGATGGGTTCGATCACTTTATATCTTTCGTCGATCAGCTTGCCGTTGTAGGACGGCGTCAGCTTGTCGTTGTTCAACTGGTCTCCTCCCTTCAAAGCCTGATGAGGACTGCGGTGATATTGTCAGCTCCGCCTTTGGAATTCGCAAAAGCGACAAGCTGAGAGCATTTTTCGCTTAAGGACGCCCTTGAATTTACGGTCTTTATAAAGTAGTCCTTGTCGATGTAATTTGAAAGACCGTCGCTGCAAAGAAGAAGATATCCTTCCTCGGGTCTGTGCGCTTCTATGTCGCATTGCACGTTCTGCTCGACGCCGACGGCGCGGGTAATTATGTTTTTGTTAGGATGAGCCGCGGCTTCGCTTTCGGTGATCTTTCCGGCGTCGAGAAGCGTCTGGACGAAGGAATGGTCTTTTGTTATCTGTTTGACGGTGTATTTTGTGATGTGATAGAGCCTGCTGTCTCCGACGTTTCCGACGAGCACCATATTGTCCTTTATGACGCAGGTCACAAGCGTCGTTCCCATTCCTTTCAGGGCGGGGACACGCAGAGCTTCGCGGTAGACTTCAAAATTCGCCTTTGAAACGGCGTTGGAAATAAACCTTGACAGGATATCTCTGTCGATAATCGAGGGATCGTCGACGGAATTTACTAAGTCGGTGAGCTTCTCGACGTAAAAATCGCACGCCATTTCGCTCGCGATGTTTCCGCCGTCGACTCCGCCCATTCCGTCGCACACTACGGCGATCAGATAATCCTTGACAGAGCTTATCGCAAAACAGTCCTGATTGGAGGCTCTTTTCAGACCCTTGTCTGTGATTCCGAAGTATTCCGTTTCAATCCCTCCCTTCAAAGAGGATAATTAAAAATCTTTATAAACCGTTATTCTGCGCCTTCGAGTTTTTTTCTCCTTAGCTGTCCGCACGCGGCGTCTATATCAGCTCCGAGCGTTCTTCTCGACGTTACGTTTATTTTACACTTTGTAAGCTCGTTTGTAAAGAGCAAGCGCGCTTCTTTTGAAGATTTTGAAAAATTGTTGCTCTTTGTTTCATTTACGTTAATAAGATTAACGTGGCAAAGCATACCTTTAAGCAGCTGAGCAAGCTCTCTTGCGCATTCAGGCGTGTCGTTTACCCCGCCGATGAGCGCGTATTCAAACGAGATCCGTCTTCCGGTCTTCTTTATATACTCCCTGCATTCGGGTATGAGTTTTGAGAGGGGATAGGTTTTGTTTACCGGCATCAGAGACGATCTGAGTTTGTCGTTCGGAGCATGGAGCGAGACCGAGAGAGTGATCGGAAGCTCTTCTTCAGCGAGCCTTCTTATCTGCGGAACAAGACCGCAGGTCGAGAGGGACATATTTCTGTAGCCGATATTGAATAGATCCGGCGAGTTTGCGAGCTTTAAAAAGCGGATCACGTTGTCGTAGTTGTCAAGCGGCTCGCCGATACCCATAAGGACGAGGTGTCCGATCCTGAAATCGGGATCCGTTTCGAGCATATCGCGGGTGATATACTCCATCTGCAGAAGTATCTCCGCGGAAGTAAGGTCCCTTGAAAATCCGAGCCCGGAGGAGGCGCAGAATCTGCATCCCATCTTGCAGCCCGCCTGAGTCGAAAGACAGACACTGAACCCGTGATTGTATTCGAGCAGAACGCTTTCCACGCAGTCTCCGCTTTCAAATGTGAAAAGGTATTTTCTCGTGCTGTCGAGCTTCGAACAGAACCTTTCGACGCTTTTGGGAGCGGAAATATAAAAATCCTGCTCGAGCTTTTCTCTGAGAGGTTTTGAAAGATCCGTCATCTGAGAAAAACTGTCCGCGTGACGCGAGAGCCATTTTATAATCTGTCCCGCTCTGTATTTTTCAATACCTGAATCAGAAAGCCTTATTTCAAGTTCGCTTCTTGAAAAAAGTCTCAGGTCCTCGCGATTATCCATTTTCATTCCGTTCTTTCCAAAAGATCGATAAAGAATCCGTCGCTGATTTTGTGCTTCGGGAAAAGAGTTTTCGGAAACGATCCCCTGGCAGCTCTTCTGAAATTGCCGTGACGAGCCAAAAAAGAATCGGTGACTTTTTCGTTCTCGTCGGGATTGAGAGTGCAGGTCGAATATAAAAGCGTTCCGCCGAGTTTCAGGTATTCGGATGAAGCTTCGAGGATCTCAGATTGTATCTCCGGCAGACGCGAAATGTCGCTTTCTTTTTTCGATCTTATATCCGGCTTTTTGGAGATCACTCCGAGCCCGGAGCAGGGAACGTCGCAAATAACCCGATCAAAGGCCCCGGCAAGATCGTCGATCGTTTTTGTCGAGTCGTGAGCGGAAGCGGTAATGATCCCGATGCCGAGTCTTTTCGCGCCGGACTCTATGAGCGAGATCTTTGATCGGTGAAGATCGAAGCTGAAAACGTTTCCGCGGTTTTCCATAAGCATCGCGCAGGAAAAGCTCTTTCCGCCCGGGCACGCGCAGACGTCGGCGACGTTTTCACCCGGTTTGGGATCGAGAAGAGAAGATGCGTACTGCGAGGCGGCGTCCTGTATGAAAAAATACCCCTTTTCAAATAAAGGTGAAGCTGCCGGCGATCCGGCGCCCTCGACGGTCAGCGCGGTATCGCTGAGCGGAGAGGTTTCGACAGAATAGCCTTCCTCTTCAAGAAGTTCTTTCAGCTCATCACGCGAGATCAGAAGAGTATTCACGCGCAAAAACAGAGGAGGACG
>JAFTEP010000125.1 GCA_017453605.1 Clostridia bacterium | reverse complement strand
GTACGTCGGAAAAGCATCCGGTACAAACGGAATATGGCAAAGGTGGAGCGACTATATGGCCGATGGTCATGGCGGCGACGTAGATTTGGAAAAACTTATTAAAAAGAATGGAATTGATTATATTTCAAACTACGTATTCACTCTTCTTGAGATTGTCAGCGGTATGGCTGAAGAAGCAATCGATGAAAGAGAAAGTTATTGGAAGCGCGTTATGCTTTCAAGGATCGATGGATTCGGACATAATAAAAACTGAATTAATACCCCGTCCCCCGGATCGCTCCGGGGGACGGCTGTTTCAAATCTATTCTGTTTTTCGGTCTGTTTCAAAAGCTCCGTGTCCGTCCGTCGCCGCAGGCGACTATGATAAAACCCGTCAAATCAGCGGTTCATCCGCGGATTTGACACCTTCGACGAGCCCGCGAAATCGTTTGAGGGGCTTTGCCCGGCAAAGCCCCTCAAACGGTCTTATAGTTTCCCCTGTTCTTCTAAGTAAGTGATCAGCGGTATCGGATCGTTGGCGGTGATGAGGGTCGCGCCTTTTTCGAGACAGAGCTTGACGTGCTCGAGCTTGTCGGCGCAGTACATGTGCGCGGGCATCCCCTTCGCCATATAGAAATCGCAGATCTCGGACTTGACAAGGTTCATCGCAAGACCGATCTCGTCGTAGTAGTCGTAGGCACCCTTGAACCATTCGCCCATCTGGAAATCCGGATAGCCCATTGTCAGCGCGTCGTATTTTGTCTTGAGGTACTTTATGATCCTCGCGTTGAACGCGTAGAACCAGCACCTGTCGAAGAAGCCGTATTCCTTGAGGAGGGCGACCGTGAGATCGACGTTCTCCTCGGTGTATTCCTTGATCTCGACGCCCAACTTCAGCTCCGGGCGCTTCGCGGTGACGGCCTGCAGGAGCTCCTCGAGAGTGGGGACCTTTTCTCCGGCGAACTTCGGGTCGAATTTGCTTCCCGCGTCGAGCTTTTTTATTTCTTCAAGCGTCATTTCTCTCAGGTGTCCGTCCACTCCGCAGGTGCGCTTCGGGTTGCCGTCGTGCATGATGACGGGGACCTTGTCCTTGGAGAGCCAGACGTCGAACTCAAAGGCGTCGATCTTCAGATCCATCGCCGCGTTGAAGCTGACCATGGTGTTCTCGGGGTATTTCGCGCAGTAGCCTCTGTGTCCCTCGACGTAGACTCTGTCGAGCTTTTCCATGTGTTTTTCCATAAGAGCCTCCTTTTATTACGGGTCTTTTCCCGTTTTCTTTTTTTGTTTTGCCCTGCCGGGCCGCCTTTTCAATTATACTTTCCGCTCACTTTTCTGTCAAGAAAAACTCCCGAAAAAGCTCTTGATTTTTTCTTTATCTGCCTGAAGCGTCCCGTGGAACATCTCGTCCGTTCCGCCGCCCCTCGCCAAAAGCTCGTCCCTGAGGACCGGGAGCAGTTCCTTCATCCCGCCTTTGCGCTTTCCGATAACTCCGGCAAAGCCGCCGCCCTCTTTCGGCGCGAAGGCTCCGCAGAGCCCCTCGGACTTCGTCATCAGCGCGTCGCAAAACGTCACGCAGTCCTTCGGCGAAAGCTCTTCGTCGAAGACCACCGGATTCTTTTTGAGCGCCGCGAGTTCGATCGCCCTGAGAGTGAGTTTTTCCTTTATCAGCGCGGCGAGCTTTCTTTCGAGAGCTTCCTTTTCTTCGACGTATTTCTTCGCGGCCTGCGCCGCCTCCAAAGGCTTCGCGGAGAAGAGCCTTGCGACTTCGTTAAGCGCGTCGTGACGCTCTCTCGCGTCTCTCACGGCGTCTTCGCCGAACAGAATATACATCCTCGTGCCGCCCTTGTAGTTCAGACTTTCCGCGATATGCGCGAAGCCGATCTGCCCGGTCGAAGAAAGATGCGGAGCGCAGCAGGCGCACAGATCGACGCCCTCTATCTCGACTACTCTCACGCCGGGCTTCAATTCTATCTTCGAGCGTATGTCGAGGCTGTTCAGCTCGTGGTGCCCGGGATACCATGCCCTGACCTGAACGTCGGCGCGGATCACGCGGTTTATCTCTCTTTCAAGTTCCCTGATCTGCGCCTCGCTCAGCGCGCCGCTCGTGTCGACCGTCACCCTCTCGTCGGAAAGGTTGAAGCCGACGTTGTCGACGCCGAAAAGGCTCTTCACAAGCCCCGAGGTCAGATGTTCTCCCGTGTGGCACTGCATCATCCTCAGCCGCCTGGGAAAGTCGATCGCGCCTTTGACCTTCGCGCCCTTCGGGAGCGCCTTGCCGCAGAAATGGACGATCTCGCCGTCGACGATCTTCGTCTTCAGGACTTCCGAGCCGCCGAGCATCCCGACGTCGCAGCCCTGACCGCCTCCCTCGGGGAAGAAGGCCGTGCGGTCGAGAACGACCTCCACAGTCTTTCCGTTGAAGCGAGACGAGATCACCTGCGCGTCGAATTCTTTTATAAACGGATCTTTTTCGTAGAGCTTTTCGGTTTTCATCTTTCCTCCGCGTGTGTTTTTTCTGTAAGCATATTTTATCATCCGCGCCCGCGTTTGGCAAGCCTTTTGAGGCTCTTTTGGAACGCTTGATGCTTTTTTTATAAAATTACACTTGATTTTTGGCTCGCGCTGGTGTAAAATCTTTCTATCTAAGACAGATTTTTGATAAATCAGGAGAAGAAATAATGCTGGATCTTAAATTCTTGAGAGAAAACCCCGAAATCGTCAGACAGAACATAAAAAACAAGTTTCAGGATCAGAAGCTTCCGCTCGTCGACGAAGTCATAGAGCTGGATAAAGCCAACCGCGCCGCAATAAAAGAAGCGGATCAGCTCAGGGCGAACCGCAACAAGGTCTCCAAGATGATCGGCGCTCTTATGGCGCAGGGCAAAAAGGACGAGGCCGAGCAGGCGAAAAAGCAGGTCACCGAACAGGGCGAGCGCCTTGCGGAGCTCGAAAAGCTCGAAGCGGAGCTCGACGATAAGATCAAGAAGATCATGATGGTCATTCCCCAGATCATCGATCCGTCCGTCCCGATCGGAAAGGACGACAGCGAGAACGTCGAGATCGAACGCTTCGGTGAGCCGAAGGTCCCCGATTTCGAGATCCCGTATCACGCCGACATAATGGAGAGCTTCTCCGGACTCGACCTCGACAGCGCGCGCAGAGTCGCCGGCAACGGCTTCTACTATCTGCTCGGGGATATCGCCCGCATCCATTCTTCGGTCATCTCCTACGCGAGAGATTTCATGATCGCCAGAGGCTTCACCTACTGCGTGCCTCCGTTCATGATCCGCGGCGACGTCGTGACCGGCGTCATGAGCTTCGCGGAAATGGAGAACATGATGTATAAGATAGAGGGCGAGGACCTTTATCTCATCGGCACCAGCGAACACTCCATGATCGGCCGCTTCATCGACCAGATCATCCCCGAGGACAAGCTGCCCTACGCCCTCACGAGCTATTCCCCCTGCTTCCGCAAGGAGAAGGGCGCCCACGGGATCGAGGAGAGGGGAGTCTACCGCATCCACC
>JAFTEP010000124.1 GCA_017453605.1 Clostridia bacterium | reverse complement strand
TGGTGATTTAATATGAAAAAATATCTTTTATCCGGCAATGAAGCAATTGCCAGAGGTGCGTACGAGGCCGGTGTAAAAGTGGCATCCGCTTACCCGGGCACTCCGAGCACCGAGATCACCGAATCTATAGTAAAACTCGACGAAAAAGTCTACGCCGAGTGGGCGCCCAACGAAAAAGTCGCCGCCGAGACCGCGATCGGAGCCTCGATGGCGGGAGCGCGCGCAATGAGCTGCATGAAGCACGTCGGGCTCAACGTCATGGCTGACCCCGTGTTCACCGTGAGCTACATCGGAGTGAACGCCGGGCTGGTGTTCTGCGTCGCCGACGATCCGGGGATGCACTCCTCTCAGAACGAGCAGGACTCGCGCCATTACGCCCGCGCCGCGAAGATCCCCATGCTCGAACCCGCCGACTCTCAGGAATGTCTCGATTTCGCAAAGAGCGCGTTCGAACTTTCCGAGCGCTTCGACACTCCGTTTTTCATCAGACTTTCGACGAGAGTCTCACATTCGCAGAGCCTGACCGAAGTAGGCGAAAAGACCGTCTC
Source organism: Clostridia bacterium (assembly GCA_017453605.1). Lineage (GTDB taxonomy): Bacteria > Bacillota > Clostridia > Oscillospirales > SIG627 > SIG685. The sequence goes on along the minus strand of JAFTEP010000124.1, from coordinate 3,261 downwards.
GGAATTGAAGCCCTACGTCAAGAACATTGCTAAAAACGTCATGATGCCCGCAAACGCAGTCAAGCGTCACGTCGAGGTCGAAAAGAGGACCCTCGCGCTGAAAGACTTCGCCGAAAAATGTGAGTTCAACAAAGTCGAAAACAACTCGAAAAAGATCGGCGTCATCACCGCCGGGATCTCCTATCAGTACGCGAAAGAGGCGCTCGGAGACAGAGTCAACTACCTGAAGCTCGGCCTTCTCTGGCCGATGCCCGACGAAAAGATCAAGGCTTTCGCCTCGGGATGCGAGAAGGTCTTCGTGATAGAAGAACTCGATCCGTTCATCGAGGAGCACTGCCGCGCGCTCGGGATAAACGTGATCGGAAAAGAAGCATTCACGATGCTCGGCGAATACACTCCGGCGATGATAAAGAAAGCCGTCTTCGGTGAAGACGCGCCGGAATTCTGCAGCGTCGACGAACAGATCCCAGCGCGTCCGCCCGTGCTCTGCGCCGGATGCCCGCACAGAGCGACCTTCTACGTCCTCAAGAAGCTCGGACTCACGGTCTCGGGCGATATCGGCTGCTACACTCTCGGCGCGGTTGCTCCGCTCTCGACGGTGGATTCCACTGTTTGCATGGGGGCCTCCGTCAGCGGCTCTCATGGGATGGCGAAGGCGAGAGGGAGCGAATTCGCGAAAAACCTCGTCAGCGTCATCGGCGACTCGACCTTCATCCATTCGGGCATAACCGGGCTCATCGACCTTGTGGCGAACAAGGGCGTCGGCACGGTGATCATCCTCGACAACTCGATCACCGGGATGACCGGGCACCAGGAAAACCCGGCGACCGGCTTCAACATCCGCGGAGAAGTCACACCTCAAGTCGATCTCGAAAAGCTCGCGAGAGCGATCGGCGTGAAGAACGTCGTCGTCGCGGATCCCTTCGAGGTGAAGGAATTCGAAAAGACCGTGAAAGAAGAGACTCAGAAAGACGAGGTCTCCGTCATCATCGCCTCGCGTCCCTGCGCTCTTCTGAAAAGGGCCATCAAATACACCGGGCGCTGCGAAGTCGACACCTCTAAATGCCGCAAATGCAGGCTCTGCATGAAGCTCGGATGTCCCGCGATCGTCTCGGACGGCGAGGGCGTGAAGATCGATCCGACCCAGTGCAACGGCTGCGGTCTGTGCACGAAGGTCTGCCCCTTCGGCGCGATAGAGAAAAAGGAGGACTGAAAAATGACCACCAACATCATGATCGTCGGAGTGGGCGGTCAGGGGACTCTCTTAGCGAGCCGAATAATCGGAAGCCTGCTCGTGGAAAAGGGATACGACGTCAAGGTCAGCGAGGTCCACGGGATGAGTCAGCGCGGAGGAAGCGTCGTGACCTACGTCAAGTACGGCGAGGCGGTCCACTCGCCGATAATCGACAAGGGAGAAGCGGATCTTATCCTCGCGTTCGAACTGCTCGAAGCGATGAGGGCGCTCCCCTGGCTCAAAAAGGGCGGAAAGATCATCGTCAACCGTCAGAAGATCTCGCCGATGCCCGTCATCACGGGCGCGGCTCAGTATCCCGACGGGATAGAGGAAAAGCTCTCTGAAAAAGCGGACGCGGTCTTCGCGGACGCGCTCAGCCTCGCCGAGAAGGCGGGAAGCTTCAAGGCGGTCAACGTCGTTCTGATCGGACTTCTCGCCGCATCGAGCGGGATAGAAAAAGAAGCCTGGATCGGCGCGGTAAAAAAGAACGTGCCCGAAAAGCTTCTGGAAGTCAATCTCAGAGCCTTCGAGGAAGGCTGGAGCCTCGGACAAAAATAAGCGTAGAAAAGAAAAACCCACAAACCATAAAACGGAGGAAAGCGTATGGCGTACTGGCAGCCCCAAATCGAAACGATGCCCAGAGAAGACCTTGTCAGACTTCAAAGCGAAAGACTCGTCAAGCAAGTCAGAAGAATGTATGAAAAAGTGGAGTGCTTCCGCAAAAGAATGGACGAGAAGGGGCTGACCCCCGACGACGTCAAGGGAGTGGAGGATCTCAAAAAGCTCCCGTTCAGCTACAAGCAGGACCTGAGGGACTACTACCCCTACGGTCTGTTCGCAGTTCCGATGGACGAGATCGTGAGAGTCCACGCGTCGAGCGGCACGACCGGAAAGAAGATCGTCGTCGGATACACAAAGAACGATCTAGCCGACTGGTCCGACTGCATGGCGCGTCAGCTTTACGCCGCCGGAGCCGACAGCAAGTCTCTCGTGCAGATCTCCTACGGCTACGGTCTGTTCACCGGCGGTCTCGGCGCCCACGGAGGCGCGGAGCGCATCGGCGCGACCGTCATCCCCACTTCGTCCGGCAACACCGCAAACCAGATCCAGACTATGGTCGACTTCGGAACGACCGTCCTCTGCTGCACTCCGTCCTACGCGATGTACCTCGGAGAAGCGGTCGAGGAAGCCGGAGTGAAGGACAAACTCAACCTGAAAGCCGGGATCTTCGGCGCGGAGCCGTGGACAGAAGAAATGAGAAAGAGCATCGAGGAAAAGCTCGGTCTCAAAGCCTTCGACGTCTACGGTCTCAGCGAGATCATGGGGCCGGGCGTGAGCTATGAATGCGAATGTCAGCAGGGTATGCACGTCTGCGAGGATATGTTCATACCCGAGATCATCGACCCGGACACCGAAGAGGTCCTTCCCGTCGGCGCGAGCGGCGAACTCGTGTTCACCTCGATCAAAAAAGAGGGCTTCCCTCTCATCCGCTACCGCACGAGGGATATATGCTCGCTCTCTCTCGAGCCCTGCATGTGCGGACGCACCCACATCAGGATGAACAAGCCGAGAGGAAGAAGCGACGATATGCTCATCAACCGCGGCGTGAACGTTTTCCCGTCGCAGATAGAGGAAGTCCTTCTGAGGCTCAGCAACGGCGCGATAACCCCGAACTACCAGATCATCGTCGACAGAGTGAACAACAACGACACCTTCGACGTGAACGTGGAAATGAGCGAGGAGTCATTCACCGACGACGTGAAGTCGATCGAGGCGTTCGAAAAGCACATCACGAACGAATTAAGATCCGTGCTCGGGATCGGCGCGAAGGTGCACCTTGTGAACCCCAAGACGATCGTCAGGAGCGAGGGCAAGGCCAAACGCGTCATAGACAAGAGAAAGCTGTTTTAAGGAGGGATACCATGCAGATAAACCAGCTAAGTGTTTTTATCGAAAACAAGACCGGCAGACTTATGGAGATCATGGACGTCCTGAAGGAAAACGATATCGACATCAGCGCTCTCAGC
>JAFTEP010000123.1 GCA_017453605.1 Clostridia bacterium | reverse complement strand
GTGATGCCCATATCCATGATGCGCCTTTTGACTGCGCCCTCGCCGTGGAGCTTCACGACGACGGCGGTCTCGCCGATCCCGACGTCTTTGAGTGTTTTCACTTTTTTGTCCCCCTTAAACGAAGATTTTTCTCGCAAGCCCGTCGCTGAGCGCGACGCGTGCCTGTTTGACCCTGACGAGGAGGTTTTCTCCGAGCGTGTTCACGATCACGACCTCTCCCCCGACGTTGAAGCCGAGGTTTTCAAGATGTTGTCTGACCTGCGGGCTTCCGCCGATCTTCTTTATTATCACGGCTTCGCCCCTTTGAGCTAAACATAGCGGTATCATAGGTCCCTCCAAGCAGTATGAGTAAGCACAAGCTAACCTAATCCCCTTAAAAAACGGTTAGGTCTTGCTAACCGTATATTATTATAGTTAGCTTATGCTAATTTGTCAATACCCTTTTTGCATTTTTTTATATATTTCAAAAACTTTCCTTTTTTGTATTGAAAAACAGCGATATAAAAGATATAATATAATAAACGGAAGAAATGCAAGGAGGGAAAAAATATGACCGTGCACGAATCCGGGGAAATGTACCTCGAAACCGTTTACATACTTTCTCAGAACTCGCAAAAGATCCGCGGGATAGACGTCGGGGAATACATGGGGTATTCCAAACCTTCCGTCAGCCGGGCGCTGGGCATCCTGAAAAAGCAGCAGCTCGTGACGACCGACCCTCAGGGATATATCAAGCTCACCGAAGAGGGCGAAGCGAGAGCGAAGGTCATCTACGAGAGACACACGCTTTTGAGTCTTCTTTTCAAGAATATCGGCGTCGATGAAAAGACCGCCGTCGAAGACGCCTGCCGCATCGAGCACTACATCAGCGAAAAGACATTTGACGCCATCAAAAAACACTTTGAAAAATACGGATCGAAAAAATGATCCGGTCCCTGCCCGCGGTCTGAAAGCCCTTCAAACCCGACCGCGGTCCCGAAAAAACGCAAATATCCACCCCGTCAGGCCTCAGGGCATGACGGGGCGGATATTTTCGGCGCTTCATTCGGGGGAAGGCCCGTTATACAAAAGGCAGAGCATCGTCAGATAGTCGAACTGCACCGGCGTCGCCGACGAAAGCCTCGACCTCGCGCCCGACGGACTCGGGAAGCTCCTTCGGCGTGCCGTCTTTTTTGCGGTTGAAAAAAACCGGTGAAATGCGCTCCGGCGCTTGAATCCGGGGCGGAGTTATGATATAATCGCTCTGAAGAAGGCCGCGGAAGAATAAACGGAAAGGACAAAAAGAAGATGTATACGCTCAGCGTTCCGATAATGAACGCCTCGGTGGACGAAAACACGAGAGACGCCTACCTGAAACAGCTCAAAAGCGCGAAAGCGGACAGGGTATTTTTGTGCTATACCTCCCCGAAGGATATGGATACGCTGGCGGAAAACGTCGGCTATTTCAAAAAACACGGGATCGAGACCGGCGTCTGGATCGGGGAAACGATCGGACACGGGGCCCCGCTCAATTATTCGCAGGAGTCTCAGCTCCCGGAGGACGCGGCCCCTCTGGTCGACACCGACGGAAGGGAGAACCCCTTCGCCCACTGTCCCCTTGACCCGGTCTTCATCGGGAGTTGGAAGAAGCTCTTTAAACAGATCGCCGGGACGCACCCGGACTTCATCCTTCTCGACGACGACTTCCGGCTCTCCCAGCACGGGTCCGGACGTCTGTTCTGCGCCTGCGGGAGACATCTGGAGGCCATCGGGAAGGAATACGGCGGGAAGGTGACCCGGGAGGATCTGAAGGATCTCTTCGTCGGGAAGACGGGCGCACTCAGAAAGGCGTGGCTGAAAGCGCAGAGCGGATCCCTGTATTCGGCGGCGCGCGCGTTCAGAGAGGCGGTCGACGAGGTCGACGGGAGCATCCCTATCGCGGCGTGCTCCGTGCCCTGCCACTTCTCGGTGGACGGAGTGGATCACGTCATGCTCACGAATATCCTCGCGGGAAAAGGCAAAAAGCTTCTGAGGCTGTCCTCCGCCCCGTACCACGCGGTATTCGGTCAGTCGCACGTCGCGGTGACCGAGATCGCAAGGATGTTCGCCGCTTCGATAGGCGACAAGGAGATCGAGACCATATCGGAGGGAGACACCTACCCGCGCCCGAGATACAACGTTCCGTCGTCGTATCTTGAGCTTTTCGATCTGAGCGTGCGGCTGGACGGGAATTACGGCGGGATCCTCAAATACATGATAGATTACAACGCGGGACCCGATTTCGAGAACGGATATATCCGTCATCACCGGCTGAACCGCACCAGAGCGGAAAGGATCTCCGGGCTCTTCGGGAAAAGGGCGAACGTCGGGGTGAGAGTTTTCACAAAAACGAATTATCTCGGCGAAGCGGATATCTCGACGAACGCTCACGTCACAAGACAGCCCTACCCCGAAGCGGGCGTCCTGCTGGGGACCTGCGGGATCCCGACGGTGTATTCCGGCGAGGGCGGGTACTGCGCGGCGCTATTCGGCGATCTGGCGGATGTGTTCGATAAAAAAGATATAGGTCCGGGGCTGATCCTGGACTCCCGCTCGGCGGAAAAGCTTGAAAAAGCGGGGATCGACGTCGGGCTCGAACGCATCGCCGGAACGAAGACCGAAAACGTGGATCTCATCGTCAACGCCGCGACGGGCAACGCCGCGTCGTGTCTGAACTCACAGGCGGCGGCAGCCCCGGCGAAGCTGAAAAGAGGCGCGCAGACGGCGCTGGAGTATATGAGCGCGGGCGAAAAGAAGCCCTTCGCCTACAGATACGAGAACGCCGCGGGACAGAGGTTTTTCGTCTATCTGATCGAATTCGCCTCGGTCGACAGGGATTCCGGACTTTACAGCAACTACGAACAGCAGGCGGCGCTTTTCGGCGCGGTGGAATGGATATCAAACAAAAAGCTGCC
>JAFTEP010000122.1 GCA_017453605.1 Clostridia bacterium | reverse complement strand
GCCAAAAGTCTCATAAAAGCGGCGCGTTGAACAAAAAAACGCGGTGTGATATAATAAAAGAGACTTCAGGAAAAAGCGAAAAAATTTTTTATTCCCGTCAGATCACGGGAGTTTTGTCGATATATAAAGTGAACGGTCCTGTCGGCGCCGACGGGACCGTGAGTAAACCGCGGAGGACAGAATGGCAGAGAACGCCGGAAAACCGAATAACTCCGAAGAAGCCGCAAACGAGGCTTACAGGCTTATGTGCGAACGCGACGAAAAAGCGATAGAGCTGCTCGAAAAGCTTTACGCAAAGCTTCTTAAAAAGATCGCCGGAACCGTCCTGCGCTCGAAAGAGGACGTCGAAGAGGTCGTCAACGACGCTCTCCACGATCTCTGGCGCGGCGATCCTCCCGAAAAGCCGGAGGAGCTGAAGGCGCACGCCGCCGCGGTCTGCCGGAGACGCGCGATAGACAGACTAAGGACGCTCGAGAGGAAAAAACGGCGCGCCGATTTCACGGACACCGCCGAAGAGCTCGAAGAGATCTTCACCGACGGCTTCGAGGACTCCGCCGTCGACTCCATGGTCATAAAAGACGTTCTGAACTCGTTTGTCCGCTCTCTCGACGAGCGCGACAGGACCGTCTTTATGAAAAGATTCTTTTTGTCCCAAACGCCCGCGAAGATAGCATTGTCAATGGGGATCAGCCGCGATCTCGTCTACGTCCGCATAAGCAGGATGAGAGAAAAGCTGAAAAAAGAACTTGAAAGGAATTTGTGATGAAAAATAAAAGCGATCCCGATTTAAGGTTCATTGAAGCTCTTTCGGAGCTCGACGGTCCGCTGATCGGAGAATTTCTCGACACGGAACAGCGCCTCGCAAAGCGACGCGGGGCGGGGCGTGCCCGCCGTCTCGCCGCTCTCGCCGCCTGCCTCATCGTCGCGATCGGAGCGGGGATGGTGATATTCACAGAAGGCGCTCCCGAAAACAAGACGGTTCCGAAAAATCCGATCACTGATCCCGCGCGAGAGACCGAGGAGCCGCCGAGAAAAACCCAAACTGCCGACGCGCAGAACCCCAAAACAAAAGAACGCAGGATTATATACGCTGATGACAGTGCCGTAAAGCCACACGGGACGGGCGTAGAAATGAATTACGCAACACCGCACAACCAAAACAAAGGAACCGTATTCTGCTATAACGCTTTATTAGAGGCACTCGAAGAAAACACATCCGACGACGACATTTTCGCCGTGATTATTTTTGCGAAAGAATCAGATGAGTTCTATAAAAAGAGAGGAATAGCAACTCATTCCGATGATTTATCAATCTGCGGTTCATATTGGAAAGCAGAAAGAGAAATTGAAAACAAGTATTTCCTTTTGCACATTGAAAATTCAATCATCCATTCTGAAACAGATGAAAACTGCGAATTATGTCGTGAAGAAAACGAAAAGCTGAAAGAACTTCGTAAAAATGTAATTGAAAAGCTGTACGGCACAGATTCAGAGGTTGATTTTTACGATTTTTATTACTGTATCGGAACAAAAGCTTACAAAGAGCGAAAAGCAGCTTTTGAGGGTTTTATGAGTGACTATCTTGCTTCTTACGGTATAGCCTTTGAAGGTTTTATTGAAAATTATGCACAGTGGACTCGAAAAAATACTCCGGGTTATTCCGAGAATTATCCTGAATATACTCATTTTGACTCCTACTGCGCATCTGTCAAGGTCACAAAAACACAATTAAAGGAGTTGATTTCGTGTAAAAACTTTGATTTGTTCCCCGATGCAAAGGAAATGGCGTGGTCTTTGGAACTCGCTTCCGAAAAGGTCGAGGATCATGACCCTTACCGCTATGCCCGTTCTCGCATTGAAAACGAAAAAGAAAACTGCGGGAGAGATTTTTTAGTAGAATGTTATTAAGTAATTGAATTCAAGATTGTTATTAAAAAGTGAGGTTAGCATGAAAAAAAGATTTTTTAAGTTGGTTATTTTAATCGCCTTAGTTTCAGCACTGGTTCTTCAATCAAGTTCTGGTTTCCTTGCAGAAGAAGGAGAAAGTATATCTCTCGAAAAGTGCTCGGATTATCTTCTTCAAGTAATGGAGTTTTCAGAAGAAGATGACCTCATTCCGGTATTGATCAATTTTACAGACACAGATTTGACACCAGCTACAAATTCAGCGCTTGAACAACTAGACCGTTTCGACACTATAGAGGAATTTGAAAAATGCGAGGATTTGACAGCTGAGGAAACGCAAACATTCATTGAGGCAAAACGAAGCGCTGCGACTGAGTTATATAACACACATAACACTTTGATGCTTGAAGAATTAGGAATCCGCGATGAAAAGGTTGCTTATCAAAGTCATTATTCTCCTTTTGCCGAACTAAAATTAACAAAAAGCTAAATAGCCGAACTCGCAAAGAATATTAACGTTTTTTCTCTTGACTTCAATGAGTATATTAAAGAGGAATACGTCGACAATTCACTAACAATAACACGAACGAACAACGTCTTTAATAGTTCCTCTTACGGATACACGGGTAACGGCATAAAAATAGGCGTGTTTGACGGTTTTAAACCTCATACCGGCGTCTCAACAAATAATATCAACAGTCATGGCAGTACAGGTTTAGATAATCCCAATCATACAGATCTTGTAGTGTCTGTCATTCGCTCATTTGCACCTGACGCTATATTGTATTCTGCAACAAACACTGCTTCTTATTCCGAAATGGAAGCTATTGAATGGCTTCTTGATCAAGGCGTGAATATAATAAACTCGAGCAGATCAATAGGACAATACGCTATAGGTGATAATCCCATACTCAATTATTATAATAGTATGACTTTGTGGCTTGAACATATTTGTTTTAACCATGATGTTCATTTTGTTGTTGCAACCGGGAATTACGGTTCTGAAGGTGTTCAATCCGGAGCATTAGCATATAATGTGATAAGCGTTGGAAACATCGACAGAAACGGGAATAACAATTATAATGGTTATTTAGTTTCCCAAAGCTCTTCATACAATGTTGGATATTATAACAGTGGCAGCGGTATTCCCGACAAACCCGATATCAGTGCGCCCGGAGTGGAATTGTCGATAACTGTTGGAAACACAACACACACAGGCAATACCGGTACAAGTTTTTCGACGCCCCAAATTGCAGGTGTCGTCGCTCTCCTGTGTGAACAACGCACCGGACTCAAAACAAGACAAGACGCCGTAAAAGCTATTCTTGCTGCATCAATCAATTTTTCATGCGATCTTTATGGCGTGACCGGTCAGTTATACGCCCAGCCAAATGCTCAGCTAACACTTCAACAACAGTATCACTCTGTCGGCGCAGGTTTGCTTGATGCATACGGAGCGTGCTGGGTTACAAAAAACTGGCGTTATCAAGCATCAAGTATTTCATCATCAAGTTATAAAACATATACTTTCAACGTATCATCTTCTGATACAAGAATACGAGTAGCTCTATCTTTTCTAAAATATGTAAAATTTGGTGATGATGCTTGTCATACGGGCACAAATCCAACCGAATGCAGTTTAAATAATCTTGACTTGAAAGTTTATTTACCAAACGGAACAGAAATCGCTCACTCAACAACGACGTACAATAATCTGGAAATTGTGGATTTTCCTGTGAATACTGCAGGAACATACACGATAAAAATCGAACGGGTCGGAACAGTTGATGGTACGATTTATTATGGTGTCGCTTGGAGATAATTATCTTCAATCTTTGATTATTGTCATAAAGTTCTAAATACGGTTTCTCCCACCATCCCTCACAAGCCTATATAATGCCCGGCGCGGCTGACGCATAAAATGCGACAGCCTCGCCGTTATTTCGGGGTATTATTTATTCCGCCGCCCGGCAGGCTCTGACGGCTCTGTTCCAGCCGGAGAGGAGCCTTTCGCGCTCTGTGTCGGGCATTTCCGGCTCGAAAACGTCGCATTCCGGGGAGAAGGTCTTGAGGGCTTCTCTGCCGGGATAGAGCCCGCAGGCGATCCCCGCGAGATACGCCGCTCCCGCCGCGGTCGCCTCTCTGAGGCAGGGTCTTATCACTTTCAGAGCGGAAATATCAGCCTGGAACCGCATCAGAAAGCCGTTCGCGCTCGCGCCGCCGTCGACCTTGAGTTCGCCGATCTTCTTCCCGACGTCCTCGCTCATCGCCCTTATGACGTCGCCTGTCTGAAAGGCTATGCTCTCGAGCGCGGCGCGGATTATATGATCCCTTCCGGCGCCGCGGGTGAGACCGACGAGCGTTCCGCGCGCCGCCATATCCCAGTACGGCGCGGCGAGCCCCGAAAACGCCGGGACGAGATACACGCCGCCGTTGTCGGAGAGTCTAAGAGCGTGTTCTTCGCTCTCCGCGGAGTTTTTGATGATCCCGAGAGAATCCCTGAGCCACTGGATCACCGCGCCGCCGACGAAGACGCTGCCCTCGAGGACGTACTGCGGCTTTTCGCCCGCGAGAGTCGCGCCGACGCTCGTCAGAAGGCGGTTCGCGCTCTTCACGGGCTTTTCGCCCGTGTTCATCAGAAGAAAACAGCCCGTGCCGTAGGTGCATTTGAGATCGCCCTCTCCGAAGCATTTCTGACCGAAGAGCGCCGCCTGCTGATCGCCCGCGATCGCCGTGATCGGGATCCTTTCGCCCATAAGATCGGCGTATCCGAACTCTCCCCCGCTCGGTCTGACCTCCGGGAGCATACTTTGCGGGACGCCGAAAAGCCTGCACAGCTCTTCGTCCCAGCGGTTTTCGTTTATGTTGTAGAGCATCGTGCGCGAGGCGTTGGTCGGATCGGTGACAAAGCTCTTTGCGCCCGTCAGCTTCCAGACGAGCCAGGTGTCGACGGTCCCGAACAAAAGTTTTCCCGCCTCGGCTTTTTCTCTCGCGCCCGGGACGTTGTCAAGGATCCATTTGATCTTGGTCGCGCTGAAATAGGCGTCGGGGATGAGCCCCGTCTTCGAGCGGATCATTTCTTCGTACCCGCCGTCGAGAAGCTTTTTAGCTTCGTCCGCCGTCCTGCGGCACTGCCACACGATCGCGGGACACACGGGCCTGCCGGTCTCTTTATCCCAGACGACGGTCGTCTCGCGCTGATTTGTGACCCCGATCGCGGCGATCATCCCGGGACCGATCCCGCTCTTTTCCAGGCAGTCTCGCATCGTGAAACAATGCGCGTCGAAGATCTCTTCGGCGTCTTGCTCGACCCAGACGGGCGGGGGATAATGCTGACTGAACTCCTTCTGAGAGGTGCAGACCGCCTTTCCCGAGGCGTCGAAAAGGATGCTTCTTGCGCTCGTCGTGCCCTCGTCGAGGGCGAGAATGTATTTTTTCATCAATATCACCGCCTTTTTATATATATTTTACACTAAAAACGTCATAATGACAAGATTTTCAGATTGACCGCGCCGAAAAAGTGTGATAAAATATCGGTGTTTTACAGATATATCCAAAAAAGCCGGTGAACTATATGACAAAAACGAAATATTTTTTCCCTCTGACGCTTCTGTGCTCCCTGGCGTACTTTGCGAGCTATCTGACAAGGATCAATTATCAGGTGCTCATCTCGGCGATCTCGGAGGCTGAGAGCGTCGACAAATCCACTGCGTCTCTGGCGATAACCGCGCTCTTTATCACCTACGGGCTCGGACAGCTGCTCGCGGGGATGCTTGGCGACAGGATCGATCCGAGGGTGCTGATCTTCGGCGGTCTGACCTTTAGCGTCGCGATAAACTTCATCCTCCCCTCAATGCCGGACGTCACCTCCATGACACTTCTCTGGGGCTTCAACGGTCTGTGCCGGGCGATGATCTGGCCGCCGGTCGTGAAGATCTGCTCGTCGAACCTGAACGACAGAGAGTACGAAAAAGCGGTGTTCTGGGTCAACGCCTCGGCGATGATCGCAAACGTCTCGATGTATCTTATCTCCCCCGCTCTGATCTCCCGCGCCGGAGCCGGAGCCTGGAGGACCGTGTTCTACGTATGCGCCTCCGCGGCGGGAGCGATCGCCGTCGTGTTCTTCGTCGTTATAATGAGATTGAAGATCAACGTCGGGATCGAAAAGAAAAAGGCGGAAGATCCCGACGGTCAGGCTGTGAACAAGACCCCGTCCGTGAAGCTCTGGGACATCATCCCGTTCGTAATCATCAGCATGGCGTTCCAGGGTCTGCTCAGAGACGGCATAACGACCTGGACTCCGAACTATCTCAAAGAGACCTTTAGTCTTGACGTCGCAAAATCGATCCTTCTGACGGTCCTGCTGCCGATCTCGAGCATCGTTTTCTACAGACTGTCGGCGCTCGCCCTCAGAAAGCTCGGCGGCAACGAGCCCTTCGCCTGCACCGTGATGTACGGCGCTCTGGCGGCGTTCGCCCTGCTCCTTCTGCTCACCGGCTCCGTCAGTCCGATCCTCAGCGCCGTCTTTCTGATGCTCTGCACGGGTCTCACCCACGCGATAAACTACGTTCTCGTGTGCATCGCCCCGAACCGCTTCAAGGGAAACCGCGTCGCGTCGATCGCCGGGCTGTTCAACTTCTCTGTCTATCTCGGAAGCGCTGCCTCGACCTTCGGCTTCGCGAGCCTCGCCGAGAGCAAGGGCTGGAGCTTCACGATCGGCACCTGGGTGGCTATCGCCTTTCTCGGCGCCCTCTGCTGCGCCGCGATAGTGAAAAAGTGGAGAACGCGGCTCATGAAATGATCTTCCGGCAATAAAAATGCGCCCCGGGATTTTTTAATATCCCGGGGCGAAGTTTGTCGTTTCGGTTTTTTACGCCTCGACCTCGTGACCGAGTTCGGAGGACTTGTAGAGCAGGTCGAGAAGCCTTGCGCTCTCGAGGACGTTGTCGACGTGGCTGCGGTTCTTCACGCCGGTCTCGATCTCTTCGAGGAACGCCTTGTCTTCGATGCGGAACATATTGGGGATCTCGTGATCGGTCGTGACGCTCTCGAGGGTGGAGCCGTCCATGAAGGTGAACTGTTTGCCGTAACTGAGTCTGACGCCGCCCTTGTCGCCGAGGAAATCGACGAACATCTCGTTCTGGTCGACGTTCTGCGCCCAGGCTCCGTTGAAGGAAATCGAAGCCTTGTCGGTGCGGATGAAGCCGGTGACGAAATCGTCGACGTCGTTGGTGCCGTGCTCGACGTCGGAGGTGTTCTCCGCCCACATCTCGCCCTTCCAGCGGTAAGCCTTCATGTCCTTTGCCATCTCGTTGTAGGTGTTGCAGGTGAGGGTCTTCAGCTTCGCACCGCCGAGGATATAGAGGATCAGGTCGAAGAAATGGATGCCCCAGTCGATTAGAACGCCGCCGCCGGACTGGGATCTGGTGGTGAAGGGACCGCCGAGACCGGGGATGGAGCGGCAGGATCTGAACGAGCAGTAGACGTGATAGATGTTGCCGAGCTTTCCCTCTCTGTTCATCTGTTCGATCAGCTCGACGGAACGGTGGAAGCGGTTGCAGACGCCGATGTTGAGCATCAGCCCTCTCCTGTTCGCATCGTCCGCCATTTCCTTGGACAGAGCGTAGTTGACGGTTATCGGCTTCTCGCAGAAAACGTGCTTTCCGGCGCGAAGGGCGTCCATCGTGATAGTGTAGTGGGAATAGTTGGGCGTAAGGACCCAGACCGCCTCGACCTCGGGATCGTTGAGCGCGACTTTATAGTCGGTGATCTCGTTCTCGACCATCGGATACTTTTCCTTCGCGGCGTGCGCCTTCTCGGGGATGATGTCGCAGGCGTACTTGATCCTGAGATCCTCGATCTTCTCCATCGCCCTGAGATGCGTTCCGTAGCCGAGCCTGCCGCAGCCGATCACGGCGATCACTCTTTTTTTGTTCATTTGTTTTTTATCCTCCTTCTGAAGAGCTTCCGGAAGATCCTCCCGGAAAAATTTCTGACCCTGCGCAAAAACTTCCGCAGGGGATATGACGTTACCCACACGCGCGAATAGAGCTTATAGGAAAAGCTCTCCGCGCTTATCTTTTTTTCGCCGCGCCAGAATTCGGCGAGCACGCCGACGATCTGTTCGTTTTTTATTCCGTATTCCGTGAAAAAGCAGTTGTCGCCCCGGATATCGCAGCCGTCGGGCAGGACCTTCACGATCCTATGGAGGATCAGCCTGTCGCCGGACGAATAGAGCACGACGTCGTATTTTTTCAGTTCCGGCGGCTTCGGGCTTATCACGATCGTGTCACGCCGGCTCCTGAGCATCGGCTTCATGCTGAAACCGACTGAGGTGCTGACGTAATGCCCCTCGGAGGCGATGATCCCGAGGATCTTTTCAGCGCTTTCGTTCACTTTTCAAAAAATCCCGCGTCTTCTATTGCTTTGAGAAACTTCGCTGTCTCCTCTTCGGCCCTTTTGCGGTCGAAATCGTCGTCCTCGGCGTAGACCTCCATAAGGCGGTCGGCGATCTCTTTGTCGGACTTGCCGGCGGCAAGCTCCTTCCAGATCACTTCCGCGCTCTCGTTGAGCTTGATCATCCCGTGGAAATCCTTGCTCGCCTCTCCGGTTGCGACGACGAGCGTCTGTCCCGCGACCTTTCTGAGAACGAAGCCTTTTTTGAGTTTTCTTGTTTTCTGTTCCATTTTGTCCCTTTATTTTTCGTTGTCAAGCGTTATTTTGCTTTTTCGGGGCGTCCCGGAGTCTTATCCGTTCGAGCTCTCCGGGGCGGATCCTTTTTTGATCTCGTAATCCTCGAAGCGTTTTCCCGTCAGCGCCTCGAAGCTGCATTTTGCGGCGCCGCGTGAGATATCGCAGCCCAGAAGCCAGACCGGGACGCGCGTCAGCACCGCGTCGAGAAGCCCGAGCGTGCTGTCGGTGACCTCTTCGTCCTCGCAGAAGAAGGTCTGACGGAACAAAAAGTCAAGATGCGCGCCGGGATCGACCCTCCGGATGAAGCACTCCCTGCTCCGGGTGAGAAGGCAGATCTCTTTGAGCGGGACGCAGCGGTTTTTCTGCCAGCGCTCCTTCCCCGACCAGGGCGTGCCGTGGATGAGAACGGAGGAGTCAAAGACGGTTATTATAGG
>JAFTEP010000121.1 GCA_017453605.1 Clostridia bacterium | reverse complement strand
CGGTATTCAAGCCTTCCCCCTGGAAGGGAAGGTGTCTGCGGAGCAGACGAATGAGGGGTCCCCGAAGCAAAAACCACTCCGTCACCCTCGTCTGAGCCAAAGCGAAGACGAAAGCCCGACGACGAAAAAAACAACTCCGCACTCCGCACTGTCTAACCTCGTCTGAACTAAAGAGAAGACCAAAAAAAATAAAAAATCCCCCAAAATCCCGGCGTCAAGGGGTCCGGACCCCTTGCGGGTCGCTTGAGGGCGGAGCCCTTTGTACTTCGGAGACAACGTTATGCTAACCGAGATCAGAATGAAAAACGCGGCTCTCATCAGGGAGGCGGATATGCGCCTCTCGGAGGGCTTTTGCGCCGTGACGGGCGAGACGGGCGCCGGAAAGAGCGTGTTCGTCACGTCCCTCGCTCTTCTGAGGGGCGAGAAGGCGCCGCCGAAAACGGTGCGCGAGGGCGAGAGCGAATGTACGGTCAGCGGTCTGTTTTCCGATCCGGATCCTGAACTTCTCGCCGAGCTCGCGGAGGCTGGGCTTGCCGACGGGGGCGACGACTGCGTGCTTTTGAGCCGCACCGTCACCTCCGACGGAAAGAGCAAGTGCCGCATAAACGCGTCCGGCGTCCCGCTCGGGACCTTAAAAAGCGTCGGGAGCAGGCTGATCCAGCTTTCGAGCCAGCACCAGAGCTTCGCGCTCGCGGACAAAAAGAACCACCTCGCGCTGATCGACGCCTCGGGCGCCGAAGAACTCGCGGGGATTAAAGAAGCATATACCGCGGCGTACCAGTCGTACCGCCGCGCTCAGACCGCGCTCGACGAGACGCGGGAAATGATAAAGTCGGCGACGGAGAAAAAAGACTATCTCAAGACCGTCATCAAGCAGATCGGCGAAGCAAAGCTCAAAAGCGGCGAGGAAGACAGGCTCTGGGAGAAATACCGCGCGCTCGAAAACGCCGGGAAGCTCGCCGAGGCCGCCGCGTTCCTGCGGCAGGCCGTCGACGGCGCGGGCGGCAAAAAGGGCGCCTACGACAGGATCGCTCTCGCGGCGGCGCGGCTCGAAGCGCCGGGCGAAGCCGTTCCGGCGTTCAAGGACGCCGCCGAAAGGCTCGGCAGGATCGCCGAGGAGCTCAGGGAGATCGCCGACGAGGTCGAAGAGGCCTGTCCCGGAGACGGTGAAAATGCCGCCGCCCTCATGCAGAAGATCTCCGACCGCGTCGAACTTATCAGGAGCCTCAAGCGCAAATACGGCGGCGACGAGGACGGGATCATCGCCTTCGGCGAGAAGTGCCGCGAGGAATACGAGGCGGCGCTCGACGGCAAGAGGCGGCTCGGCGCTCTCGAAGCGGAGCGCGCCGAAAAGCTCGCCTCCTGCGAAAAAGCCGGGGAAAAACTCGCCGCGCACCGCAAAAAGCTCGCGGACACGCTCTGCGGGCGCGTCAGAGAGACGCTCGATTTTCTCGATATGGAAAAGGCGCGGTTTTTCGTGGAGTTCACGCCCTGCGAGCCGTCGCCCGACGGGATCGAGCGCGCGGAGTTTTTCATCAGCGCGAATCCCGGTCAGCCGCCCATGCCGATAGGAGAAGTCGCCAGCGGCGGCGAACTGTCGCGCGTTATGCTCGCGCTCAAGGCGGTGCTCTCGGACGATCCGGCGCTCTCGACGCTGATCTTCGACGAGATCGACACCGGCATTTCGGGCAAGACCTCCAGAAAGCTCGGGCTGTTATTAAAAAAGATGTCGGAGCGCGTTCAGATCATCGCTGTCACTCACTCCGCGCAGATCGCCTCCCTCGCCGGGGAGCATTTCGTGTTGAAAAAATCGACGGACGGCAAAGAGACCGTCAGCCGCGCCGAAAATCTCGACGGCTCCGCTCGCGTCGAGGAGATCGCCCGCATCCTCGGCGGCATCGAGATCACCGACGCCGTGAGAGAAAACGCGCGGGAACTGCTGTCCGAACAAAGCCCCGGGATCTGACCCTCCCCGGGATCCGCGAGGGTTCCGCCCGAACCGCCAAAGGCTCCGCCTCTGGACTCCGCGAGGGCTCCGCCCTCGACCCGCAAGGGGCTCCCGCCCCTTGACCTCGTGAGTTTGGGGGATATTTGATAAAATCTTTCGCCGCCGCTTTTGGCGCCGGCGAGGGCTGCTGATCGCGTATGGGCGGCGGTGTCCCCTCATCAATCGCTTTCGCCGATGCCAGAGCATCGGCGAGGGTCATTGATCGAAAAAGTGTTATGGGGACCCCTCATCCGGGCGTTCCACGCCCACCTTCCCCCAAGGGGGAAGGCCTAAAGAGCGGCACTTTCTGTTCTGACTTAACAGAAAGCCG
>JAFTEP010000120.1 GCA_017453605.1 Clostridia bacterium | reverse complement strand
TTTTCCGGTGGTGTTTTCCATTTTTCTTTCCTTTCCCGCGCGTTGCGCGCGCCAAAAAATAAATGCGAAAAAGAACAGTCACCTGTCCGTTTTCGCATCAAAAAGCCCCGATCGTCCCCGACGGAAAAGCCGTTGGGCGCAAGGATCGGTATAGATAAATTGAAGCAGCGTTCATCACGGCACCTCTTAGATCCTCTATAAAACAATTTTAACAAATAGGGCGCGCCGTGTCAATAGAATCGGCCAAAAAAGAAGAGAAATTCGCCGAAAAAATGAGCTTATCGAGGCATATCCGAATTATAACGCCGTAAGGAACCGAACAAAGCGGCGATCAAAAAAGCCCGGCGGAAATCTGTTAACATCAAGAAACGTCAAATATCAAAATATATATTGACATCGCGCCGGTTTTGTATTATGATATTAACATTGAGCAAACGGGTCGATTCGCTTTTAATTATTTAGAAAACGGAGGAATGAAGATTTGAGTCTTATCACCGTCAGAGAAGCCGCGAACAAGTGGGGCATTTCCGAAAGGAGCGTCACAAGGCTTTGCAGAGAGGGCGCGATCGCGGGCGTCGTCAAGGAATCCGGAGCATGGATGATCCCCGACCAGACGCCGAAGCCGCTCGACAGACGCACCTCGGCTTTTGCCGAATCCCAAAAATCGCCGCAAACGAAAAATCCCGCTCTTTCGTATTCCGAAAACGGAGCGTATATGAACGCGGTCAGAGCGTTTGAAAACACCTACAACAGGCAGCCGCCTCATACGGCGTTCACTCCGTACAGGATCTGCCCGATAGGCGCTCATTCCGACCATCAGCTCGGGAAGATCACGGGATTTGCGATAAACAAAGGCATCCACATAGCCTACGCGCCGAAGCAGAACGGCGTGATCGAGCTGAAAAGCCTGCAGTTCCCGAAGCGCGCTCAATGGCACGTTTCAACGACGCCCTCCGTGCGTCAGGGCGACTGGGCGGATCACCTCAGAGGCGCGACGATCGCGCTCAATACGCGCTATCCCTTGAGGATCGGTCTTTGCGCCGTGATAGACGGAGAACTACCGATCGGCGGTCTGTCCTCCTCCGCGGCTGTCATCATCACGTTTCTTTCCGCGCTCTGCGCTCTGAACGGGATCTCGCTTACCCCTCAGGAGCTCATCAATATCTCCAAGGAAGCCGAAAACAAGTACGTCGGCGTTTCCTGCGGAAAGCTCGACCAGAGCTGCGAAGTCTACTGCCGCAGGGATCATCTTCTCTACATGGATATCCGCGACGACAGCTACGAACTGATAAAGAAGCCGGACAAAATGAAGCCTTTTCTGATCGCCGTTTTCTTCAGCGGCCTCGAGCGTTCACTTGCCGGAAGCCAGTTCAATATGCGCGTCGACGAGGCGCGCAGCGCGGCTTACGCGCTCAAAGCGTTCTCCGGCATGCAGTACGGAAAGTTCGAGGAAACGAACCTCCGGGACATTCCGGTCGAGGTGTTCAAAAAGTATAAGGACCGCCTGCCCGAAAACTGGGCAAAACGCGCCGAACACTGGTTCAGTGAATTCGACCGCGTCGAAAGGGGCGCAGAGGCCTGGAGAAAGGGCGATATCGACCTTTTCGGAAAACTCTGCTTTGAGAGCGGAAGATCCTCGATCGTCAACTGGCAGACCGGAAGCCCGGAGCTGATTAAGCTCTACGAGATAATGACCGAGACCGAAGGCATCTACGGGGGCAGGTTCTCCGGAGCCGGATTCAAGGGCTGCTGCATGGCCCTCATAGATCCCGATTTCACCGACAGCATCCTCGAGAAGGTCGGCAGAGAATACCTCGCTGCCTTCCCGGCTCTCGAAGGAAAATACAGCGCGCATATCTGCACGACCGCCGACGGCGTGCATCTGTAAAGGAGTGAAGAAAATGAAGTGTCTTGTTCTTGCCGCGGGATACGCCACGAGACTTTATCCTCTTACCGAAAACTTTCCCAAGCCGCTTTTAAAGGTCGGCGAAAAGTCGATCCTCGACTGGCTTCTCGACGATATTTCATCGACCGGGCTCGTCGACGCTTACGGAGTGATATCAAACCATAAATTTGCAGCATGCTTCGAGGAGTGGGCAAAAAACCGCGCGAATAACTCGTCTTCTGACTTAAAGATCGTTGACGATCTCACCGAGACCAACGAGACGAGGCTCGGCGCCGTGAAAGATATTGAGTTCGCGCTCGAAAAGCTCGGTTGGGACGACGATCTACTCGTCGTCGCAGGAGACAACGTGCTCGATTTCTCCCTCGGAAGATTTTTGAAATACGCCATAGAAAAAAAGACCTCCTGCGTGATGCGCTACTACGAAAAAGACGCCGCAAGACTCAAAAAATGCGGCGTGGTCCAGACAGATCCGGACGGACTCATCCTCTTGATGGAGGAAAAACCGTCCGAACCCAGATCCAACTGGTGCGTTCCCCCGTTCTACGTCTATTCCCGCTCTGATTCAAAGAAGATAAAAGAGGGCATCGACTCAGGCTGCGGCACCGACGCTCCCGGAAGCTTCATTTCCTGGCTCTGTAAAGTCAGCCCGGTCCACGCGATGGAGATGCCGGGAAAAAGATTCGACATAGGGAATCTCGAAAGCTATGAGAAAGTAAAGAGCGAATATAAGGGCATCCTTACCGTCTGAAGGGAGAATATAATGGGAAAAACAAAGATCTGTCTTGACAACAAGACCATCCTCGTAACTGGATCCGCGGGATTCATCGGCGCAAAGCTCGTCGAAAGGCTCTTTAGTTCATGCCGTAACGCGAATATCGTCGGTCTGGACAGCGTCAATGATTATTACGAGACAGAGCTCAAGGAATACAGGCTTAAAACTCTCGAAGAAGCCTCGAAAAATACCGACTGCGGATATATTTTCGTGAGAGGAAACATCGCCGACAAAGCACTCGTCGATTCGCTTTTCAAAAAGTATGATTTCGACGTAGTCGTCAACCTCGCGGCTCAGGCGGGCGTCAGATACAGCATAGATCATCCCGACGCTTATATCGAAAGCAACATAATCGGCTTCTACAATATCCTCGAAGCCTGCCGTCATTCATTCGACGGCGGCAAAAAGGGAGTAGAGCATCTCGTCTACGCTTCCTCCTCTTCCGTCTACGGCGGAAACAAGAAAGTCCCCTTCAGCACAGACGACAAGGTCGACAATCCCGTTTCTCTCTACGCGGCGACCAAAAAATCCAACGAGCTTCTCGCGCACGCATACAGCAAGCTCTACGACATCCCTTCGACCGGACTGAGATTTTTCACGGTCTACGGAGAAGCCGGAAGACCCGATATGTTCTATTTCTCCGCAACGAAAAAGCTTCTTGCGGGAGAAAAGATCAGGATCTTCAACTACGGCAACTGCAAAAGAGATTTCACCTACGTCTCGGATATAATCGAGGGCGTTTTCCGCGTTATGCAGGGCGCCCCGAGCCGCGGGACCGGCGAGGATTCGCTTCCGATCGCGCCTTACGCCGTATATAACATCGGAGGCGGGAAGCCGGAAAACCTGCTCGATTTCGTCGAGACCCTTCAGCAGGAGCTCGTCAGAGCCGGTGTTTTGCCGGTGGACTTCGATTTTGAAGCCCACAAAGAGCTCGGCGGCATGCAGCCGGGAGACGTCACTGTCACCTACGCCGACTCCTCGGCTCTCGAACGCGACTTCGCCTTCACTCCGAAGGTCTCTCTCAGGGAGGGACTGAGAAAGTTCGCCGAATGGTACAAGGATTTCTATTTCAGGGAGGACAAAAGATGAAAATTGCTGTCGCCGGAACAGGATACGTCGGTCTTTCGCTTGCCGTTCTTCTCTCTCAGAAGTACAGCGTTTCGGCTGTCGACATCATCCCGGAAAAGGTCGAAAAGCTCAATTCGTTTATTTCGCCGATAGCGGACGAATATATAGAAAAGTATCTTTCAGAAGCTAAATCCGGGGCGCGCCGGCTTGATTTTCACGCCACGCTCGACGCCGAAAGCGCTTATAAGAACGCAGACTACGTCGTCGTCTGCGCTCCGACGAATTACGATCCTCAGAAGAACTTTTTCGACTGTTCCGCCGTCGAAAAGGTGATCGAACTCGTTCTGAGCGTGAACGGATCGGCGTATATAGTCATAAAATCCACCGTCCCCGTCGGCTTCACGGAATCCGTCCGTCAAAAATTCAACACTCACCGCATCCTTTTCAGCCCGGAATTTTTGAGAGAATCAATGGCGCTCTACGACAATCTTTATCCGAGCAGGATCATCGTCGGCTGCGACGACGATTCGCGCGAAGCCGCCGAAAAGTTTGCCGGACTTTTGAAAGACTGCGCGCTGAAAGAAAACGTCGACACGCTCGTCATGGGCTTCACGGAAGCGGAGGCGGTCAAGCTTTTCGCGAACACATATCTTGCGCTTCGGGTCAGCTACTTCAACGAACTCGACACTTACGCCGAGATAAAGGGGCTCGATTCCAAAGCGATCATTCAGGGAGTCGGGCTCGATCCGAGGATCGGGACCCACTACAACAACCCGAGCTTCGGCTACGGCGGATACTGTCTGCCCAAGGACACAAAACAGCTCCTTGCCAACTACAACGACGTTCCGCAGAACATGATCACCGCGATCGTCGAGAGCAACAGGACCAGAAAGGATTTCATCGCGGACCGCGTTCTCGAGATCGCCGGGACCTACGGGAACTCCGAAAGCTACGATGTTTCAAAAGAAAAAGAAGTCACGGTCGGCGTTTTCAGGCTGACGATGAAGTCGAACAGCGACAACTTCCGCCACTCCTCCATCCAGGGCATAATGAAGAGAATAAAGGCCAAGGGAGCGACGGTCATCGTCTACGAGCCGACTTTAGAGGACGGGAGCACCTTCTTCGGAAGCAGAGTCGTGAACGATCTTGACGAGTTCAAGAATCGCAGTCAGTGAATAATAGCCAACAGATACGACAAATGCCTAGACGAAGTACGTGAAAATGTTTACACGAGGGATATTTTCAGAAGAGATTGAGTAAAGCGTTCATCCGAAAAAAGAATTGATATATCAATGAGACAACTCGACTTTTTTCCTGAAGAACTAACGTATAAAGACAGATTCGCACTCTACGACGAACTGAACCGGAGCGTTATTGTCTGCGACAGGAACGGCTCGATAGTTTACCGCAACGATTTCTGCGCGAAAGAATTCCCGCAGATAAGGCGCGGAAGTCAGTTTTCGAGAATATGCGGCGTCAGGTTTGCAGACGACACGGTTTCGTTTGCCGATTTTCTCGGAGAAAAGCGCTTCGTTCTGTGTTCCGCGCAAGCCGGAGGCTTTTTCAGGATCGACATACCCGGCGGCTTCGTTGCCGAAAGAAAAAACGGCCTCCTGATCCGCAAAATGTGGGACAACGGCAGATCGGCAGATCCTCTTCCTCGCTCCAAAGAACAGGCCGCCCTTACTTCGCTGGCATCGGAACTGGTAAAATGTCTCGAAAGCCTTGAAAACGACTGCGCTCCGGAAATGAACGTCTCGGTCTGCGATCTGTTTTCGGCGGTCAGCAGGAGGATAAGAGGACATCTTGATAAGATCGGCGCGCAGTTCAGATACAGCTGCCCGAAAAACCTTCTCTGCCGTGCGTCTCTCGGCGATCCGGTTTTCACGCTGCTTAATATCATCTGTTTTCTGACGGTGTATTCCGGTCAGAAGGACGTGAACGCCGTAGTCACCGGGAAAAAAACGGAATGCGAGATACGCTTTGAAGCCGACGATCACGCAAGAGCGGCGAAATATCTTTTCAGGTTTTTCACTCTCGGGGATTACGCAGGGCTCGATCTTGCTCCTCTCGTCCTCGCTTTCGAAGGCGCGAAAAGATCGAACGGTTCGCTGAGCTGTTTTGCACGCGCCGGCAAAACAGGCCTGATCTGGACGCTTCCGCTTGTCGTCGGAAGAACGGAGCTCACCGTCCTCGATCCCGATGCGATCCTCACTCCTTTCCTCGCCGCCTGCATCGACGGTTTCTTCGATCAGGCCTTGAAAATGATAGACTTAGGATGACAATTATTGCTCCAAACGCCAAAGACCCCGTATCGGCGAAAATGCCGGTACGGGGTCTTTTCATGATCTTTCGAGTTCGAGGAGGCGGCGTTTTATTTCGGGACCGTAGGCAAAGCCGCCCTGAGATCCGTCTGAACAGACGACTCTGTGACACGGGATCACGATCGCTATAGGGTTCTTTCCGACAGCGCCGCCGACGGCTCTCGGAGATGCAGAGGCGTCGAAGCGTTCGTTATAGACTCGAGCGACGTGAGCGTAAGAAACGGTCGAGCCGTAGGGGATCTCGAGAAGTATGCGCCATATCTCTTTCTGAAAGTCGGTGCCGGCGGGATCTGTCAGCGAAATATCGAAAGGGTCTTTTGAGCCCGAGAAATAACTCTTAAGCCAGTTTTTTGTGTATTCGATGACTTCGTTCTTTTTCGGAGTCTCGAAAATGCTGCCGCCGGAAAAAGAAAGAGAAGTAAGTTTGCCCCTGTCCTCCCCGAGACGGATATATCCGAGCGGCGACAGAAAAAAAGCGGAAGTCATTTCAATCCGAGAAGAAAGACAGGATCTGTTCCCATATCCCGGGATCCTGCTCTGTCATAGCGTCCCAGTCGAAGCTGTCGCGGAAAGCTTTTTTCGCTTCGGGATCGCCAAACGAGCCGCTTTTCATAAAAAGCTTATATTTCGCATAAAAGTCACTTAGAACAGATACCGCTTTCGGAGTGTAGTGCGGATCGTGTCCCTTGCCTTCGACCTCGACGAATCTGATATTCTCTTTTCCCGAAAACTTATCTCTCAAGGGATAAAAGTGGAACTTCACGTCGACCAGAGGATCGTCGGACGAATGGATAAGAAGAAAACGCGATTTTGATGCCGAGAGCGTGTTGAGAGCGTCGCAGTCGAAATAGTCGGGATTGGAGGCGCGTTCACAGTTGTAGACCGCCTTTCTCGCAAGACGCATAAGACCCGGAGTGAACTGATCGACGATCGCCTTGACGGATCTGAAGCCGCTGATCGAAACGACGCGCTCGATCTCCGGGTGAAAAAAGGTTATGTTCAGCGCGGCGTAGCCTCCCCAGCTGTGACCGATAACAAAGATCCTGCGTCCGGCGCGGGAAGTGGTTTTAAGAGCTTTGAGCGCGCTGTCGAGGTCGCCGAGAGACTGAGCGAAGCCGTTGATGTCCTTGCCTTCGGACTCCATACAGCCGGTATGATCGTAGGAAAAGACCTCGAAGGAGTTTTTGCACAGGACCTCGATCTCTTTCATGTACGAACGGTGACCGCCGCCCATACCATGATCGAAAACGACGAGTACGTCGGGTCTTGCGCCGGGATAAGAATAGAAATATCCCTGAAGCTTTTCGTTCCTGTTGGATAAAAACGAAAAGCTTTCCTTTTCAAGTCCCGGAAAATCGGATGCGTCGAAGTATTTCACGGCGCCGGTGTCGTCGTTTCTTTTGTAAACGGACGAGCGCAGCATCTTTAAGGCGGCTTTATCGAACAGCATTTTGACCCTTCTTTTTATAGACCGTTTTGAGCGCGTATTTATAGAGATTTATCACGGCGAAAGAGAGGATGATACCTCCGATGATATCGGTGAGCCAGTGGAC
>JAFTEP010000119.1 GCA_017453605.1 Clostridia bacterium | reverse complement strand
GTCAACAGGATGCTGACCGCCGAGTGCTACAAGCAGAGGATGGAAAAAGGACTCTCGTTTTTGGAGTTCAACTACATGATCATGCAGAGCTACGACTTCTATCATCTGTATCAGACCCTCGGCTGCAATATGCAGTTCGGCGGCGACGATCAGTGGTCGAATATGCTCGGCGGCACCGAACTGATTAGAAGAAAGCTCGGCAAGGACGCCTACGCCATGACGATCACCCTTCTTCTGAACTCCGAGGGCAAGAAGATGGGCAAGACCGCCTCCGGCGCCGTATGGCTCGATCCCGAGAAGACCCCGCCCTACGACTTCTATCAGTACTGGCGCAACGTCGCCGACGCGGACGTTCTCAAGTGCATCCGTATGCTCACCTTCCTCCCGCTCGAGCAGATCGACGAGATGGACAGATGGGAGGGCTCCAAGCTCAACGAAGCAAAGGAGATCCTCGCGTACGAACTGACGAAAATGGTCCACGGCGAGGACGAGGCCGCCAAGGCTCAGTCCGCCGCGAGGAGCATCTTCTCCGCCGCTCAGGACAGCGAGAATATGCCGACGTATGAAGTCACCGACGCCGATCTCACAGACGGCGCCGCGGATATCCTCACTCTTCTCACTCTCTCGGGGCTTGTCGCCTCCCGTTCAGAGGCGAGGCGCGCCGTGGAGCAGGGCGGTGTGACAGTCGACGGCGAAAAGATCTCGGACACGCGCTTTTCCCTCACGAAAGAAAAGCTCAAAGCCGGCGCGGTGATCCGCCGCGGCAAGAAGGCTTACAAGAAGATAGTGCTTAACTGACGAATACAAAAAGACGAAAAGGAGAAACGTCATGCTTGCAAAAACGCCGCCTATGGGCTGGAACTCATGGAACACCTTCGGACTCAACATCAACGAAGAGGTCGTCGTCGAGACGGCAAAAGAATTTGTGCGTCTCGGTCTCGACAAAGCGGGATATAAATATATCGTCATCGACGACGGCTGGTCCGAGCTCGACAGGGATCCCGTTTCCGGAAAGATCGTCCCCGATCATGTAAAATTCCCTAACGGGATGAAGTCCGTCAGCGACAAGGTCCACGAATTGGGACTCAAATTCGGTATGTATTCCTGCGCCGGGACCCGCACCTGCGGCGATTATCCGGGCAGCTTCGATCACGAATTTCTGGACGCCCGCACCTTCGCGGAATACGGCTGCGACTATCTGAAATACGATTTCTGCTATATGCCGCGCACCGCGAACGGCCCTCTGATGTACCGCCGCATGGGTCTCGCTCTCAAGGCGTCCGGCAGGGAGATCCTGTTCTCCGCCTGCAGCTGGGGCAGGGACGAGGTCCACAAGTGGATCCGCTCCGTCGGCGCTCATATGTACCGCACGACCGGCGACATCAACGACAGCTTCGAGTCCTTCAGGGACATCGCGTTCAGCCAGCAGGATCTGCTCGGCTACAGCGCGCCCGGCTGCTTCAACGACACCGATATGCTCACAGTCGGTATGTTCGGCAACGGTCTTGTCGGCACGGAGCTCGGCCACGGCGGCTGCACGGACGCCGAATACCGTTCGCAGTTCGCGCTCTGGTGCCTGTTCTCCGCGCCGCTCATCCTCGGCTGCGATATAAGAAAGCTCAGCCCCGAAATGCTCGCCCTCGTCACAAACAAGAACCTCATCAGGATAGACCAGGACGAGGAGGCGCGCCCGCCGATCGAACAGCACGTTTCTCTCACCTCCGCCAAGAACCGCGTTTATTTCAAGCATCTTTCCGGCGGAGAATACGCGATGGGCTTCTTCAACTTCGGCGAGCACGAGCACCGTATCCGCACGAACCTCACGGACTTCGGTCTCTCGGCTTCTTCCGGGTTGAAGCTCACTCTCAAAGACGCCTTCACCGACGAGCCCTTCGGCAGCTTCACCGAGTATATGAATGTCCCCGTCGCGCCTCACGACTGCCGCGTATTTATCGGCAGATTAGAGAATGTCTGAATATGACGATCTCTGCGTGACTTGCGGCGCGAAGCTTTCCTCCGACGAGATAGGGCTTCACAAACGGCTCATAAACCGCGGCGCGACCGAGTTCTGCTGCATCAACTGCCTCTCGAAGCGCTTCGGCGTCACGACCGAAAAGCTGAGATCTCTGATCGAACACTACCGCCGCTCCGGCTGCACCCTGTTCGATTGAAAAGAGTCAAGACCGGGTCGGGATTTTTCCCGACCCGGTCTTTGTCTGAACGTTTTTTTATTGATTTTCAGTCTTCCCGACCGAGGAGCTTTTTTACATGCTCTAAAGAAAGCTGGTCATACCTGAACAATTCATCGATCGTGTAACCGAATCTTTCGGTGATCCTCACAATGTCCTCAAGCTGTTCCTTCTGAAACTTTTTGAACGGCACGCCCCTCTTTTTCGATTCTTTTTTCAGCAGGCTGTGACTCCTTCCGATAACAAAATCGACAAGAGAGCCGATCGTACCTTCAAGCAGTTCGCGCTCCACGTCTTCGTGTGATTTCGGCGCTTCTCCCATCAGCTTCATCACATCGAGAAGCATTCCCCGCATTTCAGGAGTGACTGGTGCGCCGTCATTCCACATCCTGTCCGCGAATGCGTTAATATTCTTCTCAAGCTGTTCGTCGATGGGTTTATCGCTTTCGGGATTGAAGAGCGGAGAACCGAAATAATCGAGATATTCCTTTGCTTCTCCGCCGGGATTTGCTTTGAGCGTCGCCTCTTCGTAATACCAGCATTCCTCGAGACCGTTCACCAAAAGCGGGATATCGCCGAATTTTGCTTTGATCGTCCCGTCAGTCTGCAGCTTTGCCGCGACCTCGCTGACAAGCCCGAGAAACTCGTAAAATCCGTATGGACCTTTGCCGATATAGTTCATGTAGTCGTCGTATTCTTTTTCTTTGCGATCTTTCCCGGGATTTTTGACGCCGATCTCATCAAACCATTTCAGAAGCTCTTCTGCTCCCTCGACGGCGTCGGTGTAATCGACGATGGGATAATCCTCTCCCGTCCAGAACGCCGGATTCCACTTTTCTTCGCTGTTTATTTTGGGATCTTCAAGTTTGTCAAGAGTGTTGAACATCAGCTTGAATTCGGGGAAATTCTTCTTCACGCTCTTATACGCGTTCGATTCGTTGTAATATACGAAAAACGAGATCGCGTAAATCCCTTTTGATCTCCATTTTGAGATGATCTCTCTGACTTTTTGCTCAAGATAATCTTTGAATTCCATTTTGTCCTCCCGAATTATTTTACCTCGTCAATTATTGTCGAGATAGTCCTGATATTCCTCTTCGGGCGCCCATTTTTCGCCGGTATGAGAGAAGATGACGTGCCTTGCGAGATCGCCGTATCCCTCGGGAAGCTCGTCCGTGATGAAGCCGTGCGCCAGCGAGAAGGTGAAGGTCTTTCCGGAGGCGTTTTCCAGGGTCGTTCTGAGCACTCTGTGCGTCGGAGCGTTCAGCCGGAGAGGCTCAAGATAGTATATCCCCTTTTCGAGCGTCGTGTCCCTCACGATTATCGCCGCGACGTCGGACTGCCATTGATCCGTCACGGAGACCGGTCCGCCGAACACCTCGAGCTTTTCGACGTCACCGTCGATGATAAGACAGCTCGGGCTCTCTTCTGCTCTGAGCTCGATCCCGACGCTGAGAAGTCTGTTCTCGTTGACCGTCAGGCTGCCCGGACCGATGACCGTCAGGCTCCCGCCGTAGTAGAAGCCCCAGACGAGGATCCCGTCGAGATGGTTGTCTCCGACGAGCTTCAGCTTGAAGCTGTTGCCCATCATGTTGGCGTTGAGCACCCCTCCGGTAAAGTTTTCGAGCGTCAGCGTGTTCGTTTCTTCATCGTAGCTTGCGCCGGGAAGGCTTGCGAGCGAGGTCCCCTCGGGAAGGCGTTCTGAGCCCGCGTAGATCCATTCGACGGTTCCGTCGAAGCTTTCAAAGACGATGAAGTCCTCGATCCCGTTTCTTTCGAGGTTTTCAAGCAACGGGGGATAGGTGTCGTCCGCGCTGTCTCTGTCGGAATAGCGGGTATCGACCGACTCCGTGTAGGGCTGAGGCTCGGTTGTCTGTTCGGCGGCTGCGGCCGTGTAGTAAAGATCCTTCCTGTAGACCTTCACCTTTCCACCGCTGATGACGTATTGGTTTTCGAAATCGTCCTCGTCGCCGACCGCGAGATAGTCGTCTGATTTCACGGTCTTGACAAAGCTGATCTTGCATTTGACGAGCTTCAGTGAATCGGGATCGCCGCCCTCTTCTTTGAGCCATTCGAGCATTTGGTTATAGCTCTCCTCCCAGAGGTACGGCGCGCTCTCGGCGTAATAGTAGTCTATCTCTTCTTCGCCGTAGTCGGTGTCGAAATTCTTCTTCCCGTCGGGAGAATTGAATGTCAGATGGGCGTATTTGAAGGTGACGCCGTCCTCTGGATCCTCCGGCTCGACGATGGCTTTCTGGTCGTCGTACGGTCTGTCGGTATTATCCCACGGCTCGTTCTGATACTCCTCGTGCCAGTGTTCTTCGTTGATAAGAAAATCTCTCCCGAGGGGATCGTTCCCGAAGGAAGACATTATCCCGACGGTCGCGACCGCGGATGCCGCCGTCGCGATCAGCATTTTCTTTAAAAGCTCGGAGGTTCTGCCCGATTTCTTTTCTTCTTCTTCCTTTTCTTTGCTCTTCCCGGCGTATGCGGGCGGGAGTTCGAACTCTTCCGGCAGGGCGAAGGGATCGTGAGCGGTGTTCTTCATTTCCGGCGGCGCGGCGGCGGTCTCCGGACAGTTTTTTATTTCCTGCGGGACGTTGAATTCCTGACCGTTGAGGTCTGTCATGCTTCATACACCTCCTTTTTTGAAAATCTTTAAAGAGGCGTTTATTTGTCCGTGTGGACGTCGATCTGCGGATAGGGGCACTCGACGCCAAGCTTTCTGAAGCCTAAAAGCAGGTCGTGATTGAGCACTCTCGCGCCGGAGTAGATGTCCTTCTCGTCGACGTCGACGACGAATCTCAGAACGACCGAGCTCTCCGCGAGCGCCTGCACGCCGAGGTATCTCGGGGCGGATTTCATCATTTCGGGATGCCTTGAGAAAATATCCTGCGTCAGAGCGGGGATCGAAGCCTCTAACTTTTCGAGGTCGGTCGGATAGGGGACCGCGATGTCGCTGACGCTCCTCGAAAGCTTGTCTGAGCGGTTGAGGATGTTCTTCATCGCAGAGTTGTTGACGATCTTCACGTTGTCGCCGACGTCGGTGATGCAGGTGGTGCGGATGCCGATGCTCGTGACCATGCCGCGGAAGTTGTCGATCTCCACGATGTCGCCGACGTTATACTGGTTCTCGAAGATCATGAAGGCTCCGGTCACCACGTCGGAAATCAGACTCTCCGCGCTGAAGCCGACGACCAGGGCGACGATCCCGACGCTTGCGACTATCGTCGAGACGTTCACTCCGATGATCGCCAGTCCCCAGCAGAGGATCACGATCACCGCGACGTATTTCATTAGGCTCGAAACTACAGACAGCACCGAGCGCATCCTGTGATTCTCGGGATTGGGGAGGCCGAGAAGAAAAACGATGAGGGTCTCGACTGCGAGGACGCTGAAGATCATGAGCCCCAGCCTCCAGATCACGGTCGCGTCGAAATTGATGTTTGCGAGATTGTCGGAACTCAGAATGCCCGTTATGAATCCGAGCGGGATCAGGATCGCCAGTGCGGCGGCGCAGATTATG
The DNA here is from genome assembly GCA_017453605.1 of Clostridia bacterium. GTDB lineage: Bacteria > Bacillota > Clostridia > Oscillospirales > SIG627 > SIG685. The sequence goes on along the minus strand of JAFTEP010000119.1, from coordinate 10,893 downwards.
AGCCTTCTGACGACGCTTTTGTTCGTGGTTTTTTTCATTTTTTCCTCCGGTTTTTTTAATTTTGATTTAATATGTTTTTCGGCTCTTTGCCGTTATGATCGTTTTTCGGGGTTTCCCGCCGCGCCTTATGACGCGGCGGGAGCAGTTTTCCTTTATTTTTTTGTATCAGATTGACGATCCAGAGCACAAGGCAGCCGCCTGCTATCGCGATGAGAAGCTCGACGATCCAGCCGCCGCCGATCCCGACCGCCTTCGCGATCACTCCGCCGACGACCGAGCCGACTATACCTACGATGATGTTCTGTACGAGGCCGCCCTTGGATTTCATGATGATCCCTGCGAGCCAGCCGATGAGCGCGCCGACCGCGAGGCTGACGAGAATGTTGATGACCCACTCCATGGTTTTTCCTCCTGTTCAGACTTTTTTATTTCTGAGCGCATCAGCGCATTCAGACTGTTTTTATGAGCTCTTCAAGGATCTCTTTTGCCTTTATTATGTCCTTGATCTGCTGTTCGCCGGATATCTCGCGCTCTATCGTCAGCGTTCCGTCGTATCCGGCTTCCTTCAGCGCGGCGATCAGAGCCGGGAAATTGACGCGGCTCTCGGTCAAGGGAGTCTCTTTGCCGAGGTGTCTGCCGTCGGTCGGGTAAAGCCCGTCCTTCGCGTGGACGTCGCGCACGTACTGTCCGAGGATCCCCACGGCGTCGACGGGGTTCGCCTTGCCGTAGAGGATGAGGTTCGCCGGATCGAGATTCACTCCGAGATTGTCGGTCCCGACGTCCTCTATCGTCCTTCTGAGCGTCACGGGCGTCTCCTGCCCGGTCTCGAAGAGGAAGAACTGAGAGTTTTCCCTGCATTTTTTCGCGACGGTCTTCAGAGCGGCGACCACCTGCGGGTATTCGCCGGACGCCGGGTTTTCCGGAAGGAAGCCGACGTGCGTCGCCATGTTCTCCACGCCGAGCATCTTCGCGAAGTCCGAGCCCTTCATCAGTTCCCGCATCCTCTCGAAGCGGTACGCGGCGGGGACCAGTCCGAGCGTGATCGGGCCCTCGATGAAATCCCAGACCTTCGGGCCGCTCCAGCCGCACCAGAACGTCGAGATCGCGACGCCGAACTTTTCTTTCGCCGCGTTCACTCTGTCCGCCGTCTCCCGGGTGAAAAGCTCCGGGTTCCAGCAGTTGATCTGACAGTTTTCGAATCCGAGCGCCCTGACGTTTTCAAACTGACTTTCGATCGTCCCGGGATCCCTTAACGGAATTATCACTCCCGTTTTCATTTTTCTGACCGCCTTTCGTTTTTTTCTGGGCCCGTCATGCCGCGAGGCTTGACGGGGCGTCGTCATACAGCCAGTCGGGCAGGAATTCTCTGTCTATCGTCTTTTTCAGAAGCTCCTCCATGCCTTTCCTGTCGGTAAGCTTGCCCTGTTTTCTCGATCCGTGAGTCTTCGAGAACTCTTCGCCGTAATCCTCAAGAAGAAACAGCTTCGTGTCGTACCAGTTGTCGGCGTAGTAGAACGCGGTGGGGATGAACAGCGGGTTCTCAACGCGCGGCCTGCCCGTCCCGTCCGAGACGACGTCGAAGGTCATGAGACCGCCGAGCATATTGTATCCGTTCCTCATCCCGGAGATCAGGTTCCCGAGAGAATAAACGCAGAGGGTCTTTCCGTTTTTGCCCTCTATCCATTCGATCGCCTGGACGACGTGGGGATGATGCCCTATGATCGCGTCCGCGCCGTTTTCCGCCATGAATTTCGCCAGTTCCCTCTGCTCCGATGAGGTCTCGAAGTGGTTCTCCTCTCCCCAGTGGACGCTCACAAAGACAAGGTCTCCGACGCTCTGCGCCGCCTCCAGCTGACTTTTTATCACGCTCTTGTTTATGTACGGGACGACGAGCTCGCTGCCCGAGGGCAGGCTCAGACCGTTCGTGCCGTAGGTGTAGGACAAAAGCGCGATCCTGACGCCCTTGCAGTCGATATATCTTATGCTGTTGAAATCCTCTTCGTTTTCGTAGCCGCCGATCATCGTCACGCCCTCTAGGGATTTCCAGAACCCTATCGTGTTTTCGAGACCCGTTTCGCCCTTGTCGCACATGTGGTTGTTGGCGATGTTCACCACGTCGAAGCCGAGTTCTTCAAGCTGATATCCGAGATCCTGCGGCGAGTTGAATCTGGGATACCCGCTGTATCCGAGTTCTTTTCCGCCCATCAGGGTTTCCTGATTGATGAACGCGATATCCGCGCTCTCCACAAGATCGGCTATGTTCTCGTAGACCGGCAGGAAGTCGTATTCGTATCCCGAGCCCTCTTTTGCCCTGCGTTTTGCTTCCTGATATATGTTGGGATGTATCACGTTGTCGCCGGCGGCAAGAAACTTTATCCTCGTTTCTTCCGGCGCGGGCTGAGTTTCCGTGACGGGAAGGGTCTCGAGAGCGTTCGTTCGGTCCTGTCCGGAGGTTTCCGGCGGATCCGTCGCCGTCACCGACGAAGAGAAAACAGGCGCCGCTTGCGTCTCCTGCGCGGCGGAAGCTGAAGCAGAAACCTGAGCGAAGGGAGGCGTCGGGACCGTCAGACCGCAGCCCGACAGCGCGAGGCATAAGAGGCTGAGCGCGAGGGCTCTCGAAAACTTCCCGGCCTTTTTCATGTTCATACGGTGAACACTCCCTTTATAGCGAAGAACACGTCGGGAGAGTAGTTCATCAGATCGATGACTTCGTTGTAGAGAAGGAGCATGAAGCACAGTAGGATAGAAACGATCCATACCGCCTTCACGGCTTTTGAAGCTCCCGTGACAGGTACCGTCTCGCCTTCGGTCGAGCAAATCCTCCAGGCGGTCAGAGTCGAGACCGCCGCGACGAGGGGAGCGGCGTCCGTGACGTATCTCAAAATGACGCCGCCGAGCGCGAAGTCGAGAAGAGCCGTGACGACGACCGCGCCGAGCGAGACTCCGATCACGGTCTTGTATTCCTTCGAGCCCCTCTTGTTCTTATTCATGAACGGCAGAGCAAAGACGAAGAGGTTTGCCGGGATCGCGAATAAGCCGACGTTTGTCGTAGACGTGTAGACGTAGTGACCGTAGTTGTTCATCGATTCGGAATTGAAGATCGCGAACGGGAAGACGGTCCTCAGCTTCGGCAGCGCGAGGAAGTAGTGGTAGAGAGTCGGGAAGATCCCGTTGTAGGTCAGTTTGTTCAGGCTTATGTCGCTCACCGTGAGCTGGTAGGTGCTCCCGAACTCCGTGAAGCTTCCGAATCTCAATTTGTTCAGGATCATCCCGACGGCAAAACAGACGACGACGGGGACCGCAAGACAGACCGTATCCAGAACAAACGGGGGGATCTTTTTTTCTTTTACCGCCCCGATCAGCCGGAAAACAAGGATCGCGACGACGACAAAGGCGCACATCAGAGCCACGTTCACCCTCGAAAGGAAGATGAGCCCGTAGCAAAGCCCGGCGCCCGCCAGCTCGAAGCGCTTTTTCAGGCGGTTTTTCTCGTTATAAAGCGCCTTGATGAAAAAGAAGAAGAACAGGGCCGCGAACGCCGCCGATGCAAGACAAGCAACGTAGTAGAAGCGGTTGAAGCTCCTCTGATTGAACCAGATCATCGAGCCGAACAGGCAGAAGACGGTGCCTATGACGTAATGGCTCGTGCTGATCTTTATTTTTGTCGCTTTGAGGATCTCGTCGAGCGCGTAGACCGTGAACATCCCCGCGATCAGCGAGAAGGTGACGGCGGTGACGGCGTCCGAGGGGACGGAGCCCGTCAGAAGATACACCGGGAAGTATAAAACGAAGATCGGCGCCATCCCGAAATAGCTGTAGTAGTGCCCGTCAAAGTACGCCCTGTCCCACAAAAAGCTCACTCCCGCCGCAGCTCTCTGAGAGTAGTCGTAGGGGTTTTCGAGCTCCGCGAGCGCCTGAGGCACCTCCACGTCGAGGTGGAGCTGACCCTTCATCAGCGCGTCGAACTGCTGGACGTAGGGATTGTATGAGGCGACGCTTTTTTCGAGAGGGTACGGGATGAGAGTGAACACGCTCTCGTCCGTGAGGCACATACTCACCGCGAACGCCGCCGCCATCGCGAACAGCGCAAGACCCGCCGTCGTCATCCTGCCGCTCTGTGAAAGCGGATCGTGGACCTTTTCGGACAGCTTATACTGACCCGACGCCCAGATACCCAAAGCGACGAGCAGGATGACAAAAAATCTCAGAAAGTTGAAACTCAGTCCCTCGGGCTCGTTTATCACGATGCCGCTCAGGACGTAATCCCTGCCGCTTTCGCCGGTGAGTTTCAGCGAAAGATACGACGCCTTGCCCTGCGAGGCGAGGTACACCCGGTTTCTCGCGGGGGATCCCGCTCCGGGCTTGACCGTGTCCGTCGTGAAGTGGTAGGCGTACTTTGTGAAGTTCCCGTCGGTCCCGCCTATATCCGCCCAGACCTGCTCGGAGGGAGAGCCGTCGCCCGCCCATTCCAGAGAGAAACTCAGCGATCTGACCTCAACGTCCGGCCAGAGGTTCAGCTTTCCCTCTCCGGTGAATGAAAACTCTCCGTTTTCATATCCGAGAGAGACAAGATCTATCTCTTTTTTCTCCGAGCCCGCCAGATGCACGAGGTGCAGATTCGAGAGGATGAGTTCCGACAGCACTACGCACAGGACGAGGACGGCGAGAAAGACTTTTTTATTTGTTTTCGGACTTGGCAGTTTCATGATATTCCTTTTCGGCGTTCACGTTCCAGATGTTCTGTTTGTCTTTTCTTCCCGTGAGGATGTTGTTCACGGTCTCGAAGGAGGTTATCATGGAATGATCCATGTTGTTGTAGCGGTGCTGGCCGTTCCTTCCGACGCAGTAAAGGTTCTCGAATCCGTCGAGGAACGAAACCAGCTCGTTCATGCGGCTGTAGGTGTCGAAATACGCCGGATACGCCTTTTTGACCCTCTCTCTGTGCGCGTCGAGCCTTGCGCTCCTGTCCCTTATCACGCCCATTTTTATGAGCTCGTCCGTCGCGAAGTCGATGCAGTCGGAGTCTGTCATGTTCCAGAAATCGTCGCCCTCCGCGCAGAAGTATTCGAGTCCGATCCAAACGGTGTTCTTCGGGTCCTTCACAAGATACGGCGACCAGTTGTTGAAGATCTGGATCCTTCCGAGCTTCACGCCGACGTCCTGAACGTAGATCCAGCAGTCGGGAACGATGTTGGAGAGAGTGGGGATGTCCGTGAGGTTTTTGAGTTCGAGCCTGTCCACGAGAAGTCCAACGGTCACGAAATCGCGGTAGGGGAGCCCCGCGGCGATCTGAGCTATCTCATCCGGCACGCCGTTCATCCCTGCGACGAGATCCTTTATCGGCATGGAGGAGATGAATATATCGCCCTCTATCGTGACGGGCTTTCCCTCGTATTCGAATTCGAGGCTCTTCACCTTGCCGTCGGCGGTGTTGATCTTTTTGACCTCGGCTCCGAGAATGATGTTTCCGCCCATATCCTCGATCTGTTTTGCGGCGGTCTCCCAGAGCTGACCGGGACCGAACTTCGGATAGACGAATTCTTCTATCAGGCTCGTCTCGGTATTGGCGGCGTCCTTTTTGCCGAACTTCTTTCGGAACATATCCGCGATGACCGCCCTTACCGAGAGCCCCTTGACTCTCTGCGCGCCCCAGTCTGCGCTGATGTCCCTCGGATGCCTGCCCCAGAGCTTTTCGGTATAGCCCTCGAAGAACATCCCGTAGAGCGTCTTGCCGAAGCGGTTGATATAGAAGTTTTCAAGAGAAGTTTCGGGCTTTTTTATCATGGCCGACTTCATATAGCTGCAGCCCGCCTTGACGGTCCTCGAAAAGCCGAGGTTCTTCAATGTCTGCGCCTTCATCGAGATCGGGTAGTCGAAGAACTTCTTCAGATAGTAGATTCTCGAGACCCTCCTCCTCACGAGCATGACCTTGTCCTCTTTTTCGGGGTCGGGTCCGCCGGGACAGAGGGGCTTTTGTCTTCCGAGCTCGAGATCGTCGAACGACGGCGCGCCCTGCGTCGGCAGAAGATCGCTCCACCATCTTGTCACTCTCTCGTCCTTCGAGAAGAATCTGTGCCCGCCTATATCCATCCTGTGATCGTTGTATCTGACCGTCTGCGATATACCGCCGACGACTTTCTGCGCCTCGAGCACAGTGACCTCGAACTGCTCTTCGGGCGAGTTGTTTTTCAATAGCTCGAAAGCCGCGGTCAGACCCGCGGGACCCGCGCCGATGATAACGACCTTTTTCATTTTTTTGTCCTCCGGTTTATCCTTGGTATTTATTTTTGCGTTTTTCTTTTATTGAGACGCTCTCTGTTTTGTTACCGCGCTCTTTGCTCTTTTCAGCGCCGCTTGGAGCGGGACGCTCGCGCCGAAAGCGACGAACGTCAGCGCAAGATCCTTAAGTATGAACGGCGCCGAGACGAGAAGCAGCCCCTCTGTAAACGCGCAGCCCTTGTAGAGACTGTACTGCGCGGCGCCCGTCGCGTGGCACAGGGCGACCCCTGAAAAGGCGAGCGCGAGCTTTGCGATCTTCGACTCACGCCGCGGTCTGACCGAACAGAGCAGGGCGAACAGAAAAAAGCCCCAGATGAAGCCTCCGGTCGGTCCCGCGAGCACTCCCGGACCGCCGGAAAAGCCCGTGAACACGGGGAGCCCGACGGCGCCGAGCGCGATATAGGCGGCGGTGGTCTTCAGTGCGTCCGGGACGCTCATCGCGAACGAGTAGAGCGCGATGACGAAAAGCTGCAGAGTGAAATTCACTCCGCCCGGAGTCGAAAGCGCGATCTGCGCGCCGACGGCGGTCAGCGCCGCGAACAGTCCGCACAGCGCGATAGAAAATATCCTTTCGGACAAAGTCTTTTTAGAGTTGAAAATCATTTTCGGATACTGTTTGTTTTGAAAAATTCACTTGAGTCTGAGCGAGACCTCGCCCGAAGCGAGAACGAGTTTTTCTCCGCCGTCGGTGACGACCGAGAGGGAGAGGTCGCCGTTCACGCCGAGGGAGGTCGCGTCAAAATGCCCGTCGGGAGTTATGACGGTGACAGGCCTGTTTTTCATCAAGGATCTTTTTATATATTCTCGCGCCGTCTTTTCGCTCTCGCCTTCGTAGAGCGCGGCGAAGTTTTCGAGGATATCTCCCGCGAGCGCGTCTCTCAGACCCTCCGGGACTTCATTCCGGCTTTCATAAAGAGCTCCGGCGATGTTCCCGAGCCCGTCGGGAAAGCCTCCGTCGGGTAGGGAGAGGTTCACCCCGATCCCGAGCACCGCCGCCTGACTTTTGCCGTCGAAGAGACCCTGCGCGAGGATCCCGCAGACCTTTTTGGAGTCTATCAGAATATCGTTTACCCATTTTATCCCCGGCGCGAAGCCGCGTTTTTCGAGCGCGGCGCAGACCGCGGCGGCGGCGGCGCAGGTGATGAGCTGTGGCTGAGGCGTTCCCCGGGGTCTCAGGACAAGACTCATATAAAGCCCCGTCCCCTCGGGAGAAAAAAAGCTCCTGCCGAGCCTTCCGATCCCCGCGCTCTGACAGTCGGCGATCACGCAGAGCCCCTCCGGCGCTCCGCTGATCGCGGCGCGTTTTGCCTCGAGGTTCGTGGAATCGGTCTTTATGAGGTGTCTTATGGTGAGATCCATAGCGCCGTCCGCAAGTATAATGAATATATAATATTATAGCCATTAGAGTCTTTTTTGTCAACTTTTTTGCGGCTTTGCTTAAAAATTGTTGAAAAATCCTCCCGGTTGTGATAAAATACACCGTATTGTTTTATGGACGCAGTCGGTTTGTTTTCGCGTCCGCGGTTCCGACGGTGCCGCAGGCTTTTCGGTTTTTTGGAAGCTTGTGCGGCGAAAGGATCAATATTTCAGAAAAATGAAAAAGTTTTTGTGTTTTGTTTTGACGCTTCTCGTGCTCGCTTCGCTCTGCGCGCCGTTTTGCGCGGCTGATGGGCCGGAGAACGCCGAACAGATCAGACAAAAGATCTTGGAGGTCATGGAGCGCTGGCCCGACGGGAGCTACTTCACCAACGACGGAGGGCCCTGCACCCGTCACTCCGACAGCTCAAGCTTCAGCTGCTCCAACTGCCGCCGCGTCACCGCCGAGGAAGCGGGCACCGAGGGCAATATGCAGTGCTTCGGCTTCGGCAGGGTCGTTTTCTGGCAGGTCTTCGGTCTTGCCTATCCTCACTACAGCTCCTCCTCGAACTGGAAGCCCTCGGGCAGCGAGATGAAGAACGTCGTCCAGGTCTGGTGGGGGACGCCGGGGACCCGTCTCGACGAAGAGGGGATCCGTCAGGCTTTCAGCTTCGCCTCGATCGGCGACGTCGTGCACACCGGACTTCCGCATACGATGGTCTTTCTGCAGTGCGAAAGCGACGGGATCGCCGTTTACGACGCCAATTACGACATGTATACCTGCGAGGTCCTCGTTCACGTGATCCCGTGGGAGGATCTTATCAGATGGACCAGAAGGTACGGTATGAGCATCTACCGCGCCGCGAACTACCCCGAGCTTTCGGGCTACTCGATCGTCCCCGTGCCCGGCAGGGACGTCGGGAAGCTCACGGTCGAAGCCTCTCCTTTCGACGGCGTTGACCTCGATACCTCTGTCGACGACTTTTCCGGTCTGAAGCTCTCTTATAAGAAAGGCGCCGAAGAATACGTCCTGACCTGCACGGGAGGGACGACCTTCGAGATAAGCGGCGCTGACGGGATCCGGACCGTCGACGCCAACGGCGGGTCGGAGCTTTCGCCGAGCATCGGCGTAACTCCCGGCAGCGCCCCCGAGCCCGGCAGGATCAGGATCGGCTTTCTCGATTCCGTCGCCGTGATCGACCGCGATATCGCCGAGGCGTATGAACCTGCGATCATGTCCTTTTCTTATCCCGACCTTCTCGAATACACGGAGGGGGAGGAGTTTTCCTATTCCGGCGCTTCCGTCACGGTCAGGCTTTCCGACGGCGCCACCGTCGTCTTTACCGAAAAGGAAATAGAATACACCGAATTCGACCTCTCCGTCCCCGGAGAATACAGGGTGTTTATGGAAGTCATGGGTATGCAGACTCCGCCCTTTGTCGTGACGGTCCGCGAGGCGCCTCCCTCGAGCGCCGCACCGGTCACGGCGCTTATCACCGAGGCTCAGTCCGTCCCGGCGTCTTCGTCTCAGCTCTCAGACAGGACTTCGTCCCGTCGCTTTGCGTTCATCGCTCTCGGGCTTGTGATCTGCGCGGCGGGAGTGGGCGTTTTCAGGATCGGCGGCAGGGTCAAAAAAGGCGGGAGAGGCTGAAATCTCTTGACATTTGCTTATAATTGTATTATTATAAATTATCGAAAAAAATTTGAATCGTCGAATCTGTTTGTTCGCGGAGGTTTTTCATGTACGAGAAAGTCGACACAAATCTTAATTTCGTTCAGCGTGAGAAAAAGATCCTCGATTTCTGGAACGAGAACGGGATCTTTCTTAAGAGCGAGGAGTCGAGACCGAAGTCCAACAGCTACGTTTTCTACGACGGTCCACCGACCGCAAACGGCAAGCCGCACATCGGTCACGTCCTCACCCGCGTCATAAAGGATATGATCCCAAGATACCGCACGATGAAGGGGTACTACGTCCCCCGCAAGGCGGGCTGGGACACCCACGGTCTCCCGGTCGAGCTCGAGGTCGAAAAAGAGCTCGGTCTCGACGGCAAGGATCAGATCGAGAAGTACGGGCTCGAGCCCGTCCTCGCAAAATGCAAGGAGAGCGTCTGGAAGTACAAGGGTATGTGGGAGGACTTTTCGCAGACCGTCGGCTTCTGGGCGGATATGGAGCACCCCTACGTCACCTATCACAACGACTACATCGAGAGCGAGTGGTGGGCTCTGAAAAAGATCTATGAGCGCGGTCTTTTATACAAGGGCTTCAAGATCGTGCCCTACTGCCCGCGCTGCGGCACTCCGCTCTCCAGCCACGAGGTCGCTCAGGGCTACAAGACCGTTAAGGAGCGCTCGGCGATCGTGCGCTTCAAAGTCGAGGGCGAGGACGCTTATCTTCTCGCCTGGACGACGACTCCCTGGACCCTTCCCTCGAACGTCGCTCTCTGCGTCAATCCCGACGCCGAGTATGTGAAGGTCAAAGCCGCCGACGGATACGTCTATTATCTCTCGCGCGCCCTCTGCGAAGCGGTGCTCTCTCCGCTCGCCGCAGACGGCGAAAAGGCCTTTGAAGTCCTCGAGAGCTTCAAGGGCACCGACCTCGAGGGCAAAAGCTACGTTCCGCTGTTCGCCTGCGCCGGAGAATCCGCGGCAAAGCAGAAAAAGAGAGCGCATTTCGTGACCTGCGACAGCTACGTCACAATGTCCGACGGCACCGGCATCGTCCACATCGCGCCCGCGTTCGGCGAGGACGACGCGAGGGTCGGCAAGAAGTACGATCTTCCCTTCGTCCAGTTCGTCAACGGCAAGGGCGAAATGACCGAGGAGACTCCTTTTGCGGGCCTCTTCGTCAAGAAGGCCGACCCGGAGGTCCTCAAAGATCTGGACGCCCGCGGACAGCTCTTTGACGCGCCCAAGTTCGAGCACGAGTATCCGCACTGCTGGCGCTGCGACACGCCCCTCATCTACTACGCCCGCGAGTCCTGGTTCATCCGCATGACGGAAGTGAAGGACGAGCTGATCGCGAACAACAACATGATCCACTGGATCCCCGAGAGCATCGGCAAGGGCCGCTTCGGCGACTGGCTCGAGAACGTGCAGGACTGGGGCATCAGCCGCAACCGCTACTGGGGCACCCCCCTTCCCGTCTGGGAGTGCGATGACTGCGGAGAGACGGTCTGCGTCGGCAGCAGGGAAGAGCTCTATAAGCTCTCCGGCGACGAGCGCGCGAAGACCGTGGAGCTCCACCGCCCCTATATT
>JAFTEP010000118.1 GCA_017453605.1 Clostridia bacterium | reverse complement strand
TCTTGAGTACGTTGAGGCAAAGCCTCAACGTACCTGTCCTTGTCCCGAGATAAAATACTTTATGCTCGTCAGCTCGTTCAGGCCCATAGGACCGCGGGCGTGGAGCTTCTGCGTCGAGATGCCTATTTCTGCTCCGAAGCCGAACTCTTCGCCGTCGGTAAAGCGGCTTGAGGCGTTCGTATATACGCAGGCTGCGTCGACAGCGGTCGAAAAGCGGCGGGATGCGTCTATGCTGTCGGTCACGATGATTTCGCTGTGGTGGGTATTATAGCGGTTGATGTGCTCGACCGCCTCCTCGAGCGAATCGACGACCTTGACCGCGAGGATGTAATCGTCGAACTCGGTCATATAATCCTCCTCGGTTGCGGGAGCGATCTCGTTTCCGAGAATTCGGCGTGTTTCGGGGCAGCCGAGAAGACGCGTGCCGTGACCCTCTTCTTTCAGAGCAAGTGAAGCGACAGGCAGGAAAGAAGACGCGATATCGCGGTGAACGAGCAGGGTTTCTATCGCGTTGCAGACCGACGGTCTTTGAGTCTTGGCGTTGATGAGGATATTAGTCGCCATTTCGATATTTGCATCCGAGTGAACGTAGAGGTGGCAGTTGCCTGCGCCGGTTTCAATGACCGGCACCGTGGCGTTCTTCTTGACCGCCGAGATAAGTCCCTTTCCGCCGCGCGGAATAACGAGATCGACGTAGCCGTCTAGAGTGAGAAGCTCGTTTGTATAGGCTCTGTCGGGGCTTTCGATAAGGCTGACACAGCCGTCGGGGAAGCCGCAAGAGGCGAGAGCCTCGTTTATCACGCGAACTATCGCGATGTTCGAGTACAGAGCGTCCTTTCCGCCGCGCAGAATGACGGCGTTGCCCGACTTCAGGCAGAGCGATGCAGCGTCGGCGGTCACGTTCGGACGCGCCTCGTAAATGATCCCGATGACTCCTATCGGGACTCTTCTGCGTTCAATATAAAGCCCGTTCGGGCGGGTCCAGCCGTCCGAGAGCCCTGTGGGATCGGGAAGACGCGACACCTTTCGCATTGACTCGGCGATGCCTTCTATTCGGGTGCGGTTGAGGGTGAGCCGGTCTATCATGGCGGGTCTTACGCCGTTCTCGTCCGAAAGCGCCAGATCGCGGGCGTTTTCCTTTAGGATGAGGTCGCAGTTTTTCTCAAGGGCGTCTGCCGCCGCGAGGAGCGCCGCATCCTTCATTCCGGTCGTCGCCGACACCAGAAAACCTGCCGCGCTGCGGGATTTTTCGGCAAGGGCTATGAGGTTTTCACGAATTGAGTTCATTCTGTGTCACCCACCTTTCCGACGTCGCCGGCATCCTCGTCGAGGACTATCTTGCCATCCTTGAAGGTACCTGTATAGGTTCTTGCGTCCGGATCTCCGGGCCAGGTATAGGTTCCGGTGCCGTCCATTTTGTTGTTCTTGAAGCTGCCGACGTAGCTTTCGCCGTTAGCCCAGGTATATGTGCCGTTTCCGGTGCGCTGATCGTCGGAGAACTCTCCGATATAAACGTCGCCGTTAGAGAAAATATATTTTCCCGTGCCGCTTTTTACGTCGTCGACATAGCTGCCGTCGTATGACGAGCCGTCAGCCCAGGTATAGACTCCCTTGCCGTTTTTGAGATTGTCCTTGAACTCTCCGACGTATGACGAGCCGTCAGCCCATGTATAGCGTCCGGTGCCGTTTCTTTTGCCGTCTTTGAGCTCACCGTCGTAGCTGTCGCCGTTTGCATAGGTGAATTAGCCGCTGCCGGTCTGACGGTCGGCGACATAGTCGCCTTCGTATATATCTCCGTTGACGTAGATCATCTTGCCCTGTCCCTCTCTAAGAAGGCTGACAATGCCGCCCTTGTACACGTCACCGTTTGCATAGGTGAGAGTACCCTTGTCCATATCGAGACGGGCGGTTGTTCCGTTTTTATAATAAACCTTGCCGCTGTAGGG
>JAFTEP010000117.1 GCA_017453605.1 Clostridia bacterium | reverse complement strand
AGGCGGTCAGGTCGGCGACACCGGCACTCTCACGTCCTCTCACTGCACTCTCACGGTCACCGATACCAAGAAGACGAAAGATAACGTTTATCTGCACCTCGTTACCGTCGACGACGGAGACGTCGGGGTGGGGGATATCCTCACCGCCCGCATCGACTCCGCGCGCCGCGCCGCGATCCGCCGCAGCCACTCCTCCGTGCACCTGCTGCAGGCGGCTCTCAGAAAGCACCTCGGCACCCACGTCGAGCAGTCGGGAAGCTACGTCGACGAACACCGCGTGCGCTTTGATTTCACTCACTTTGCAGCTCTCACCCCCGAACAGCTCGCCGAAGTCGAAAAAGAAGTCAACGCCCAGATCCTCGCCGGACTTCCGGTCGAGACCGTCGTCACCGACCTCGCATCCGCTGAAAAAGCCGGAGCTATGGCTCTGTTCGGCGAAAAGTATCACGGCGACGTCAGGATGGTGAAAATGGGCGGCTTCTCGCTCGAACTCTGCGGAGGCACCCACGTCGAGAACACCTCGCGCATCGGGCTTTTCAGGATCCTTTCCGAAGGCGGGATCGCCGCCGGAGTGCGCCGTATAGAAGCGGTCACCGGAACGGAAGTCCTCGCTCTGCTCGACGGCGAGAAGGCGCTCGCCGATAAAGCCTGCAAGGCGCTGGGCGTCACCAACAGGAGCGAGCTCGCGGACAAGGCGGCGGCTTTGGCGGCCGAACTCAAAGAGCTCAAAAAGACAGTCGAAAAGCTGAACGCGAAGCTCGACGCCGCGCAGATCTCTTCTCTCGAAAGCTCCATGGAGCCCAGGAACGGCTTCAGGCTTCTCTTTGCCAAGCTCGACGGCATGACGCCCGACCGCCTCAGGGCCGCCGGCGATATGCTCAAAGACAAATATCCCGACTCCGTCAGCGTGCTCTGCACGGTTTCGGACGGCAAGGTCATGCTCTCCTGCTCGTGCGGCAAGGACGCCGTGGCGAAGGGCGCGCACGCCGGAAACGTCCTGAAAAAGATCTCGCCGATCCTCGGCGGAGGCGGCGGCGGAAGACCCGACTGCGCTTCCTCCGGCGGCAGGGATCCCTCGAAGCTCCCCGAAGCCGAAAAGGCGTTCAGGGAAATGTTCTGAACTTTCTACAGGAGGAACGAAATGGACTGCATTTTCTGTATGATCAGGGACGGCAAGATCCCTTCTTCCAAAGTGTTTGAGAACGACAAGGTCCTCGCCTTCAAAGATCTGCACCCCCAGGCGAAGGTCCACGTTCTGGTCATCCCCAAGACCCATATCGCATCCTGCGACGAGATAAGCCCTCTTAACAGCGACTGCGTCAAGGCGGTCTTCGAGGCTATCCCCGAAGTCGCCGCCGGGCTCGGACTCGATAAGGGCTACCGCGTCGTCACCAACTGCGGCGAACACGGCTGTCAGTCCGTGAAGCACCTTCACTTCCATATCCTCGGCGGCGAACAGCTCGCCGACAAAATGAGCTGATGGCAAAAGCAGAGCGGTTCGGAGTCGGCGTCGACGAATTGAAGAGCCGTCTCAGACTCGACCCCGCGGGAGCATATCTCTTCTTCGGCGAGGAGGAATATCTGAAGAAGTATTATCTTCAAAAGTTCGTCTCGCTCGTCGAAGAGGGCGGTTTCGGAGACCTCAACGTCTCGACATACGACTATGCGCTCAAGGGAATGGATCAGCTTCGCGGAGAGTTCGACACGGTCCCGATGCTCGGCGACCGTCGTCTTGTCATCGTGCGCTCTCTCCAGCCGCTGAAGCTTTCCGAACGCGACGGTGAGCGGCTTCTTGATCTGCTCGACAGCGTCCCGAAGCATCTGATCGCGATCATCTTCTGTCTCAGCGAGGAGTTCGTCGCGGACAAGGCGGCGCTGAAAAAGAAATTCCCGCACAGGCTTGCCGAAAAGCTCACCGCTGTCGATTTCTCCCATCTGTCCGAAAACGCGCTCGTCTCGTGGATCGGCAAGGGGCTCGGCTCCGCCGGTCTTCGCGTCACCGACGAGGCGGCGCGTCTTCTCGTGAGGATCTGCGCCTCGGATATGATGAAGATGCGCTCCGAACTCGACAAGCTCGAAAACTATCTCAAAGCTTCCGGAAGGGACATCGTCACCGCGGACGACGTGAGGCTCCTCGTGACCGGCGACCCGCAGGCTCAGGTCTACGAACTCACCGACGCCGTTCTCGCGAGAAACGCCGAACTCGCCCTT
>JAFTEP010000116.1 GCA_017453605.1 Clostridia bacterium | reverse complement strand
GTGCTCTACAGGGGCGCGTTCTACCGCGGCGGTCCGGTCACGACCAGCGCGATCAGCGGCATCGAGCAGGCGCTTTGGGACATCAAGGGAAAATATTACAACATGCCGGTTTACGAGTTTCTCGGCGGGAAGTGCCGCAAGAACGTCCGCGTCTACTGCTGGGTCGGCGGCGACAGACCGAACGACGTCGGCAGGGCGGCTCTCGAGCAGAAGAAGCTCGGCTTCGACGCGGTCAAGATGAACGCGACGGAGGAACTCGGTTTTATCGACAACTTCTCGAAGATCGACGCCGCCTGCAAGAGGGTCGAGGCGATCCGCGAGACCTGCGGTGACGACTTCGGGATCGCGGTAGATTTCCACGGCAGAGTCCACAAGAGCATGGCGAAGGTGCTCGCAAAAGAACTTGAGAAGTATAAACTCATGTTCATAGAGGAGCCGGTCCTCAGCGAGAACTACGAGGCGCTCTCGGAGATCTCAAAGCACACCTCGACTCCGATCGCGCTCGGCGAGAGGCTCTTCACTCGCTGGGATTTCAAGAAGATCTTTTCTCAGGGCGTCGTCGACATCATCCAGCCAGACCTCTCCCACGCGGGCGGCATCCTCGAATGCCGCAAGATCTCGGCGATGGCCGAGGCCTACGACGTCGCCGTCGCTCCTCACTGTCCGCTCGGACCGATCGCGCTCGCGGCCTGCCTGCAGATGGACGCCTGCACTCCCAACGCCTTCATCCAGGAGCAGAGCCTCGGCATCCACTACAATCAGGGCAGCGATCTGCTCGACTACCTCGCCGACCCGAAGGTCTTCGACTATTGCGACGGCGCGGTGAAGATCCCCGAAGCTCCCGGCCTCGGGATAGAGATCAACGAAAGAAAGGTCCTGGAAGCGGCAAAAGAGGGCCACAACTGGAAGAATCCCGTCTGGCGCAACGCCGACGGCACGGTAGCGGAGTGGTAAAAAAATGAACGAAGCTCTCATTGAAAAGATCCTGGAATCAAAGATCGTCGCCATCGTCAGGGGCGTCTACGGCGACGACTGTCTCAGGCTCGCCGAAGCGCTCATGGCGGGAGGCGTGAAGCTGATGGAAGTCACCTTCGATCAGAACAGCCCCGAAAAATGGCTTCTGACCGCCGACGCAGTCAGCAGGCTGAAAACAAATTTTGCGGGCGCACTCGGCGTCGGCGCGGGCACGGTCACCTCGCGTGAGCTCGTCGGGATCGCCGCGGACGCGGGCGCTCAGTTCATGATAAGCCCGGACACCAATCCCGAAGTCATAAAAGAGACCAAAAAGAGAGGGCTTGTCTCCACCCCCGGCGCGCTGACCCCGACCGAGATCCTCACGGCGCACAACTGCGGCGCGGACTTCGTGAAGATCTTCCCGGCGGGTTCGCTCGGAGCGGGATATATCAAGGCTGTCCGCGCGCCTTTGAACAACGTCCGGCTGATGGCGGTCGGCGGCGTTTCGAGCGCGAACGCCGGAGAGTTCATCCGCGCGGGAGCGTGCGGAGTCGGAGTCGGCGGGAACCTCGTCGACAAAATGAAGATCGCCGCGGGACTGTTCGAGGACATAACGGAAGAAGCCCGCAGGCTCTGCGAAAGCGTAAAGGAGGCATAAAAATGAAAAGATTCAGAACGGTCGCGTTCGGCGAGATCATGATGAGGCTCAACCCGGAGGGCTACAAGCGCTTCGTGCAGGCGGAACGCTTCGAGGCGAGCTACGCCGGCGGCGAGGCTAACGCCGCGGTCTCGCTCGCGAACTACGGGCTCGACAGCGCCTACGTCACAAAGCTCCCCGCGCACGAGATCGGTCAGTGCGCGCTCAATTCGCTCAGACGCTTCGGTGTCGACACCTCTCTGATCGTCCGCGGCGGCGACAGGCTCGGCGTTTACTTCGTCGAGAAGGGCGCCTCCCAGCGTCCGTCGAAGGTCATCTACGACAGAGCTCATTCCGCGATCGCCGAGGCGAAGAGGGAGGACTTCGACTGGGAAAAGATCCTCTCCGGCGCCGACTGGTTCCACTTCACGGGCATCACTCCCGCGCTCGGCGGCGAGCTTCCCGGGATCTGCCTCGACGCGCTGAAGGCCGCGAAAAAGCTCGGGATCAGGGTCTCCTGCGATCTCAACTACCGCAAGAAGCTCTGGACCAGGGAAAAGGCGGGAGAAGTCATGGCGGCACTCATGCCTTACGTCGATCTGTGCATCGCCAACGAGGAGGACGCCGCCGACGTGTTCGGCATCCGCGCCGACAACACCGATATAAACGGCGGGAAGCTCGACCGCGAGGGCTACGTTTCGGTCGCGAAAAAGCTCACCGAACGCTTCGGCTTCAAATCTGTCGCGATCACTCTCAGGACCTCGATCTCGGCGAGCGACAACGACTGGGCGGGAATGCTCTATACCGACGGCAAGGCTTTTTTCTCGAAGAGCTATCATCTTCACATCGTCGACCGCGTGGGCGGAGGCGACAGCTTCGGCGGCGGTTTGATATATTCTCTCCTCAACGGCAAAACTCCGCAGGAGACCATAGAATTCGCGGTCGCGGCGTCGGCTCTCAAGCATTCCGTCGAGCAGGATTTCAACATGATGAGCGTATCCGAGGTCGAAAATCTCGCGCTCGGAAGCGGTGCGGGCAGGATCCAGCGCTGAGCTGCCGGATCGAAGGCGTTTTTTGTTAAAATTTCATAAAAAGCATTTACAAATCTGCCGTTTGATGTTACAATAGGAAAAAAGAAAGTGCCAAAGCGCACGAAACACAAAAAAACGGAGGTATATCATGGGAAAATTTGCGGTTAAACAGACCAAATCCGGCTTCAAGTTCGATCTCAAGGCTGACAACGGCGAAATCATCGCCACTTCCGAGGTCTACAAGACCAAGGCGAGCTGCTTGAACGGCGTCAACAGCGTCAAGAAGAACAGCGTCGGCGGCGTTGAAGACCAGACCGTCGAGGGCTTCGAGAAGGTCAAGCATCCGAAGTTTGAAGTCTATACCGACAAGGCGGGCGAGTTCAGATTCCGTCTGAAGGCGACAAACGGCGAGATCATCGCTACCAGCGAGGGCTACAAAGCGAAGAAGAGCTGCCTGAACGGCATCGAGAGCGTCAAGAAGAACGCCCCCGAAGCTCCCATCGTCGAAGTCGAAGCGTAAGATTCATAACAAAAACGCTCCCCGCGCTTTTACGGCGCGGGGAGCGTTTTGCGATCAGCAACATTCGCCGACGCTCGGGCGTCGGCGAAAACCAAATGCGGAGGGTCGTCGCGGAAGCCGGGAAAGCCTTTCGCCCCTCCTTTTTTGTCATCCTGAGCGAAAGCGAAGGATCTTTCCTCTCCTGCATAGGATTCTTCGCTTCGCTCAGAATGACAGAGAGGAGGCGGCGGACAATATGGAATGCGAAATCATTTTATTGCTATGCTGTATCGCATTTATATAAAACGATATAATTCTGTAGGGGGCGGCGCCCTCGACGCCCCGACGCGGCAATCTTTCGCCGATGTCCGATCTGTAGGGAGCGCCCGGGATTTTTATTCCTGCCCTGCGAATATGATCTCGGCGTTTCTGATCGGGCTGTTGAAGTCTTCGATCTCGATTTTCTGCCACTCTTCGAAGGTGCCGTTGAAGCGGACCGTTTTGAGATTTTTGCACAGATAAAACGCTCTTTGGTCGATCTTTTTCAGTCCTGATCCGAGCGTGACGCTTTCAAGAGCGCCGCAGTTGAAGAAGGCTTCGTATCCGATATATTCCGCGCCGTCGGGGATGACGACGCTTTTCAGACTCTTGCAGTCTCTGAACGCTCTCGCTTCGATCCGGGTCACGCTGTTTATGATAGTTACTTCTTCGAGAGAAGAGCAGTCCACGAAGGCCCTCTGTCCGATCACGGTCAAATTGCCGGAGATCTTCGCCCTCTTCAGTCCGCTGCAGCCCTCGAACGCGCTGTCTCCGATAACTGTCACGCTGTCCGGGACGACGATGCTTTCAAGAGCCTCACATTCCTTGAACGCCTCTTTCCCGATGCTTGTCACGCTGCCGGGGATAAAAACGCTCGTCAGGCCTTTGCACCGTCTGAACGCGCCGCCGCCGATCTCGGTTATCCCTTCGGGGATCTTCATTTCCGTGAGGCTTACGCAGCCCGCGAACGCCCCGCTCCATATCACTTTCGCGTCGGCGGGGAACGTGACGCTCGTCAGCGACGTACATCCCGAGAATCCCCAGCCCCCGTCTATGCCGTCCGGCAGCGAGACGCTCGCGAGCCCCGTGCATCCCGAGAACATCCCGGCGCCCGCGTTTTTGACCCCCTCGGGGATAATAAGGTTCTTGAGCCCGGTGCAGCCGGAGAAGGTCCCGCCTCCGACGGGGATCAGCCCGAGGGGCAATCTGAGCGAAACTATCCCCGTGCAGTTTGAAAACGCGCATGAGTCAGCCTCGATCACAGTGTCGGGAATGCCCAGGATCATCAGGTCTTTACAGCCGTAAAAGGCGTATCTTCCGATCTTTTTCACGCTCTCGGGTATCGAGACGCTTTTTATCCCGCTCAGTTCGCGAAACGCGTTTTCGTCGATCCCGGTCACGGGCTTTGAAAAGAAGCTTTCCGGGATGACAAGGTCGGCGTCCCTGCAGCTGCCGATCCCCGTCACCGTATAGCAGTCGAAGTATTCGCCCGGCGTGTATTTCAGACCCTTGCTCGCTTTTTTGCCGCAGCGGACGCATACCGCGCCGCTGACTTCGTGTCCGAGCGCGGGAACGGTCCGGATCTCCTTTTCGCCGCAGGCGCAGACGCGTTCCATCAGTCCTTCTTCAAGGCAGGCCGCCTCTTTTACGGCGGTCCATTCGCCGAACGAGTGTTCGTGGACGGGCGGCGTGTCCGGCGCGCAGGAAACGAGCGGGATCAGGATAAAAATTATAAGAGCGGCGACGATCCGTTTCATTTTATTTCTTCCTTTCACTTTTTTGTCAATCTGTTACGGCTTTTACCAACGCGTTTTTGTCAGATACGCGCTGTTGTCGGACTCGTAGTCCCACACGAAGGTCCCTCTTTCGGCAAAATACAGCGGAACGCAGGTCGCGACGTCGAACCACGGGTTGCCGTCGGCAAACCAGAGACCGAAGATATCTATCATCCAGCAGTCATCGCTTGTCAGCCCGTAAAAGTCCCTCGCGGCGACGGGAACGCTCATATCGGCGTTGAAGTATTCCGGCGGCGGAGCGGTCTCCTCGTGAACGAGATACGAGCCGTCCGTGGCGTATTTTTCTATCCGCCTCGTGTATTTTGCGGTCAGTCTGTTGAGGACTCCGGCGATGTCGACCCCTTCGGCGAAGCATTCCTCGAGACTCAGCCTTTTTCCCGTCGAAAGCTGCCATACGGCGGTCGCGCCGTAGGCTATCGGCTTGTCGTACAGCCTGTGATATTCTTCTTCGGAGGAGTTCTGCCGCAGTTCGGGGCATGAACGGCTGAATCGGAATCCGACCGACACGCTGACGAAGTCGTTGAGAACGTATAT
>JAFTEP010000115.1 GCA_017453605.1 Clostridia bacterium | reverse complement strand
CTCCGGGCGACGTGAAGTTCTCGGGCGGACTGTCAAACCTTGCTCTTCTCGCCGAAGATCAGGGCGCGTCTGTCGCCGCGAGCGCCGGAGAAGAGTTCACGCTGACTCTGACCTTTAAAAAAGTCTCTGAAAATCAGCCGGACGGCTGATGCGCGGCTTTAACGGAACGTAATATAATAATATCTGCTCAATGCGCCACTGGCGCTTGATAACGGACGGAGGCGAGAGGATGGCATACAACGTGCTGGTCGTGGAGGATCAGGATATCCCGCGCGAGCTTTTTGAGATCTATATAAAGTCCAGCGAGAACTTTTCTCACGTCCTTTCTGTCGCGAACGCTTCCGCGGCGCTTTCCGTCTGCCGGAACACGCGCGTCGACCTCATCCTGATGGACGTCATGACCCAGCTCGAGCACAGCGGGCTCGACGCCGCCGAGGAGATAAAGAAAAAGTTTCCCGCAATAAAGATCATCATCGTCACCTCTATGCCGGAGTATTCCTGGCTCGCGAGGGCGAGAAAGATCGGCGTTGATTCGTTCTGGTACAAGGACGGTCAGAAGGACGGCATCCTCGACGTGATGGAGCGCACGATGGCGGGGGAGAGCATCTACCCCGACGAAACTCCGCTCATCCGCATAGGCAACGCCACGAACCACGAGTTCACCGAACGAGAACTCGACATCCTGAAGGAGCTCACAACCGGGGACACGAACTCTCAGATCGCCGAAAGGCTCTTCGTCTCGGTCGCAACGGTCAAAAGCCACATCCAGCACCTTATGGAAAAGACCGGCTTCAAGACACGCACGGAACTCGTCTCCGAAGCCCGCGGTCTCGGGATCGTCATAAAAGACAAAAACAAATGATTTTTTCATACAGGACGCTCCGGTCACTCCGGGGCGCCTTTTTTTATTTTTTATCATATATACAAAATATCATCCTTTTGGCTGATGCGCGCATCGGAAAAAGATGATACAATTTACAAGTAAAAGTATAGGGAGAGGTATACCCTCTTTTCATATCCGTCTCCGCGGAACGAGAGTATTTCCGGATCCGGATAAAACGATTTTCGCAAGCCGATAAGCGACTCAGTTATCATTATTTTTACCAGAGGTGAAAGTCCGTGCAGAAAAGTCTCAAAAAATCTCTAAGCGTCTTTTTGTCCGTCCTGATCCTTCTTTCGTCGTTTCCCGCCGGAAGCGCGGTCCTGGCGTCGGGAGTGACCGAGGGCGGGGGAGAATGGTGGGATCCGTACATCGTCACCGATGCGGACGAACTCGTCTCGCTGCTCGAAGCGGCCGGGACTCAGACCGTCTATATCCGCCTCGGCTCGGATATCGTGACCGAAGCCAGAGAGACCATGTATGCGGGCGGCCTCTTCGACTGCGTCGAGGTCCTGGGGCAGAAGTGCCTTGATCTGAACGGATACACCCTAAAAACGAAGCTGCCGTTCAATACCAATCTGTACCCCTTCAGTATGTTTCTTATTCCCGCGGGCGCCTCTCTGACAATTGAAGACTCCGAAGGCGGAGGAGAGATCGTTTTCGACCGCTTCATCCCCTCCATGGGCGAGGTGAACTATCAGACAGACATCTTTCTCGACCGTCCTCTGACTGTGTTCGACGTCAGCGGTGAACTTGTCGTCAACGGCGGCGAGATCACGGCGGGCCACTACGAGAGCGAATATTACACATACACCGACGGATTCATCTACCTCGACAGCCAGCCGTCTCCGGGATGGGTCAACTCCATCACTCCCGGCAACGCCGTCATCGTCCGCGACGGGGGCAGCTTCACCTCCAACGGCGGCGAATACTCCGGGCGCGGCTTCATCATGGACGATTACGGAGATAAAGAGGTCGCCTGCACCGCCGTCACCCTCTGCGGCAGCGCCGAGGCCGTGATCAACGCCGGCGATTTCTACGGCAAGAGCAACGCCGACGTGTTCGCGGTCGACTCCACGGCGCAGATAACTGTGTTTTCCGGCAATTTCTACGCGCGCTACGACAGCCGCATCACCGTCAACAAGACCAACGGAGTCGCGACCTACGTCAACGTGGACTGCGGCATGATCGGCATCCCGCTCAGGGCTTTCGACCACAATATGCTCTCGTTCACACATATCTACGTCGACGGAGACCTGTTCAACTACACTCCCGATTACACCCAGAGCGACGATCTGTGGTTCATGGCTCTCGGTTCGAGCGGCACCGGCGCGACGGTCACCGTGGAGACCCTCGAGGGCAACGGCACCAAGGACAGCCCCTTCCTTCTGAAAAACTCCGCCGATATCGGCAATCTTTTCCATCTCAGAAGGCTTTCCAGGACCTACGTCCGCCTCGCCGACGATATAAACGACTGCCTCGGCGG
>JAFTEP010000114.1 GCA_017453605.1 Clostridia bacterium | reverse complement strand
TGTCGAAATAGTTGAAGCCGCTTTCGATGAAAAAGTCGATCATATCGCAGAATTCTTTTTCATCGACCGCGCCGTCCTTCATCGGAAGGCGCATACAGCCGAATCCGAGTTTATAATTGATTCCAAACATCTTTCCTCTCCGTTCTATCGGGGCGTTTCAGATCTCTTTGAGGAGCATCACGCTCTGGGGTTTCAGCTCGAAAACCAGATCTTCCTTTATCCCGACGCTTTCTCCGTCGTGATCCGGGTCGACTAAAAACGCCTCGAACTTTCCCTTTTTGCCGGGATCTACAGAGAGCGTGATCCCGGGCGCGGAGTCGTCTTCTCTGTAGTAGCTCAGCATGACCAGTCTCTTGCCGTCGGCGGCCTCTCCGCAGATCGCCTCGACGTGCTTGGGCTTTTCTTTGAGTTTGACCTGGCTTTCAAGATCGTAGAATTTGCCGTACCAGAGGAAGGGATAGTAGCCTTTGAGCTTTCTGTAGGTGTAAATATCGAAGGCGCCGCAGAACACGCTCGGGCGCGTGTCGTAGTACATCAGCATATCGACCGGCTCGTCCTGCGAACCGACGATGACGGCGGCGGTGAACGCCGCGCCCTTCGCTCCGTGGATCGCCTCCAGAGAATAGACGAAGTTCTCCTTCCAGTCGCGGATGTAGTTCCACTCGTTGAGGATGCTCTCTGCTTTCGTGTAGCCGTATTTGTCGATCATCTCCCTGGCCGTGCGCTCCTTGGAGAAGAACTTTTCCGGCTCGTTGTTGTATCTGTGCCAGGAGAAGAAGTCGATCGGGACGTTTCTTTTTGACATTTCGTTCAGGAAATCCTCACCCCACTCGAATCTGCCGCAGAGCGCGGGACCGCCGATCTTCAACTCGGGGAACAGCCCCTTCAGGTGCTTCGCGGTGATCTCGTAGAGATCGAAAAACTGGGCTCTCGTTCCCGTCCAGGTGCGCTTGTATTCGCTGCCGTCGTCGAGGTCGGGCTCGTTCCAGATCTCCCAGTATTCTATTCCGAGCTTCATCCCGTCAGCCCAGCCGTAATTGTAGTGGAGGATGATGTGCTCGCAGATTTCGGCCCACTTTTTGAAGTCTTTCGGCGGGAAAACGTTGTGCTTTACTATCTGGTGTTCGATCGTCTGTCCGAGCCTGAAAAAGGTCTTGACTCCGGCGTCGAGAGCGATGAGGATGCTCTCGTCGGTGCAGGCGAAATCGTAGGACGTCGGATCGTTCACGTCGGCGTCGAAGTTCGGGAAAATGCAGCTTATGTCGTGGCTGTAGGGGCCGCCGTAGACCCCGCAGGACGCGGAATCGTGATTGCGGGAATACTGAAACCTTGCCGCCTTGTAGTCCTCGAAATTGGTTCTGTACTGATCGTTTGCGTGACGCTTGTGCCACGGGCCTCCGTTCGTCGCGTTGAGTATCTTGAACTTTGCGCCGCAGGCGCTCTCTGAAAAGATGAGTTTTTCCATTTTTCCCTCCGTTTTTTTGACGTTTTCCTGACGTTTTTCCTGACGCCCCGGGAAAACTGTGATTATACCGTGATTATATCATATACTCCGGTTTTGTCAATAGATTCGCGACTTTCTCTTTCTTTTTTTCAAAAAAGTGTTGACAAACCAAAGCGTATGTGTTAGAATATC
>JAFTEP010000113.1 GCA_017453605.1 Clostridia bacterium | reverse complement strand
TAAGCTGTGATCTTCAAACGGAGTTTTACAAGAATATCAAGCAAAGTGAGTTTTCAATAGAGCAGGGCGACAGTATGGATAAACTGTCCGACACCATTCAGAAACTTATAAAAATGAAAATATACGGAGGTAATTTTCAATGAAGTCAAAAAGTGTTTTTTCAAAGGTTTTGTCATTTTGTCTGTCTTTGGTCTTAGTTGTTTCTGGAGGCATTACTCCAACAAATGCCGAAGAAAAAAGCAATTTTGAAGAAAAACCGAATAATTTGTTTCGTATCGAATTAAAATCAAACGATGCTTCAATGACCAACTTCTCCAGTATTGTTTTTCATGTTTACAGTGCAAGTTTAGGAAATATTGATGAGGAAAATGGTTTAGATTTATTTGAAGAGACATTTGCATTTGACGTTTCAGCAAGCGTGGAGGGTTTAGTAGAATTTGAAAAACCTTCAAGTTGTTTTGCTGTCACAATAGAATTGGAATCAATTCCTAAAGGGTTTGGATCAGATAAGTTGACAGAGTTTTATCAGCAAGACACCTATTCTTCAGCATATTTAATTGAAAAAATAGACCATGTCGAATCAAAAGCAACAACATTAAGAGAACTCGGAGACTTTACGCCCTATGATTCCAAAAAAAATAAACTTAATGCATTATTTGATTCAATTTGCTCCGTAGAAAAAAATGAATTGTTGGAGTCAATGCTGTACAAAGACAATTTAACTATTCCTTATCAGATCTCAGCAGGGATATTTGAGACTTTAACTGACGTTAAACTTGATATATCAAATATCAGTATATTTGAACGTATTCTTTATCTATATAACGAAGGTTACATTACAAACGAAGAAAAAATAAACTATTACTGTGATTCAATTTTAGGCGGTCAATTCAAAAATGTGGTATGTATTGAAGAAATATTGGATGAAATCAGTCAATTTGTCAATAGCAATGCTTCGACAAAGGAAATCGAAGATAAAGTAAATATTATTTTCAAACGTCCAGTTGAAAGAACACGTGAAACAGCTAGTATTCCGTCTTATAACTCTACCTACACGAACACTGATTTTTCAATTCATTATGATTCTTCAACATGTTCGTACACAGAAGCAGTAACAATTGCCAATTATATGACTTCGTTGAGATCACAGTATATTACAATGGGGTTTAGTACACCTATTCTTGAGTCATCCTCCACAACATATAATGTTTACGTTACACCCAGTTCGGGCGGAGAGGGAATACTGGCAAGTACTTTTCAAGTCGAAAATAATGGGAATAAATGTGCAAGTTACATAGTGATTTACAATTTTGATACTGTAACCAGCCTTTTGAGAGAAACTCTAGGACATGAGTATTTTCATGCAGTTCAAAACGCTTATAACAGGACAAGCGGTTGGTTTAAAGAAGCTTGCGCAAATTGGGGTGGAGTGAAAACCTCTGGTTATGATACAAACTCAAGAGAATGGTTTATAAATTATTTAGAATCTCAATCATATGAAACAGTATATAACCTCGAGGGCTACCAATGTTACTTCATACCTTTTTGTATACAAAAAGACTATGGTGGAGAAAGCACGATTGTTGAGTTTTACAACTTGTATGCTGATTGTAGTTTAAACTGTAGCAATGATATTCTGATGAATACGGTTACGAATGCTATCCACAACAAAGGATATTTGACCGGTTCTTTTGATAAAGCTTTTGAAAAAAGTGTTGTTTACAATGCATATCCCAGAACATACTATAATTCCGTTTACTCCAACACTGTAGATAACCCTTTCACTAATAGAATGTCCGCTGAAGCAAGCTCATATAGTAGTAGTAGTAAAAGTGTAAAAAAACTTGGTTGTTTATTTTATAATTTTGTTCCTGCGGTTAATTCTTATTCAACACTGACTGTCACTGTAACTGTATCGAGCAGTAATGTAAAGTGTCGATATGTAAGAACTACCAGTTCGGGGGTTAGATACATAACAACACCAACATTCTCCTCGCTGATGTATACAATGGTACAATATAATTTTGGAAATAGCAATTCGGTTGATTATGCAGTAATTCCATACTGCTTGAATACAACGAATTGTACGGTTACAGTTGTTGCAACAAAAGCTTTAGTAAATACATATAAAGTTACAAACGTCGGCTCAAACAAGTGCCTTAACATATCTGGGAATAATGTTACATCACTTTATAATCATCAAAATGTTTGTCTTTGGAGCGATAGCGGAACAAACGAACAGAAGTGGTATATTCCTTCAATAGGATCGGGAGTATATATTAGATCGGTGATTAATACCTCATACGGCTTGAACGTATATCGGGTCGGTAGTCCTTGGAACTGTGATTTGTTTCCGATTTCCGGAAATGAAACAGATGCGCAAGTTGCTTTTATTGCGGTAACAGGAGGATATAAAATCAAATTATACAATTATGATCTTTACCTGACAGTAAGCGCTTCGTCAAATGGGTCAAACGTGTATTGGAGCGCTTCTTCCTCGAGCACATATCAGGTTTGGAGTTTGGCAGCGGTTTAGTAAGGGAAAGTCTTTTATTGTAAGGGCGTGATGTATTTGAGCCTTATCGGAGAAGATCGGCGTTTATGATCCCCGCTTTTTTTCGCAGGCAGTGATAAAGCTTTTGAAGATAGCGTTCATACTTTCGTCCGTCTTGTAAAGGCTTTCCGGATGGAACCTTACGCCGATATAAAAGCTTTTGTCCTTTGATTCCACGACGTCCGCGTAACCGTCTTCGCAGAACCCGACCTTGTCTAAACCCGGGCAGTCTGAGACGCTTAATTTATGTCTCGAATTGACAGGGATCTTCTCTTTTCCTACTATACCGTAGAACCTTGACGAAACGTCGATACGGATATCGTGGACGTAATCCTCGTCGGGCCGGTAGTGCTTTTCGGGATTCGGGATCCTGAACAAGGCGCCGCCGAGTCCTAAGACGATGGAGGTTTGTCCCGCGCAGATCCCAAGACAGGGTATATCGTTGTCATAGCAGTATTTTGCGATCCAGTTTTCAAAAGCCTCGTTTGTGGAACCGCCCTGCAGGATGATCCCGTCGCAGAGTCCGATCTGCCCGATGACGGCGTCCTTATCGATCTTGTCCTCAAGACTCTTCCAGTCGTTGTCCGTGTAAAGTATCTTCTCGTTCGGAGACAAAATCCCGACGGCTATGGCGCCGTTATCAAAGACCGCCTGCTTCATTTCGTCCCTTATCAGGGAATCGGTCCTTGCTTTTTCATCCTTTGCGTGTTTTGCAACTATACCTATCACGGCTTTTTTTGCCGTCTTATCCTTTTCGCCGCACCGGAATCCGTCTTCTTCGTCTGCGGGATTCTCGGCGTCGGGGGGTCCTTCCATCCTCTCTTTTACCAGATCCATTATATTATTTCTCCAGTTCGGAGCGTTAAGCATGTCTCTGATACGATCCGTTTCGGGGTCGTCGCTGTTTTCCAGATGTTTTTTAAGCTGCAGCTGCTCGATCAAAGAGACAAGAGGAGCAAGAACGAGAAGCGCGATCCCGAAAAACAGACAGGACCTTACCCGGATCCCGACAACGCTTAAGATCAGGCCGAGTCCCCAGATAAATCTGTTTTTGAGAAGATTCAAACAAAAACCCGACCAGAACCAACTGCCGTTCATTTTTTCATTCTCTCCTTTTTTATCGGTCAATCTCATTCCCCGAGCGCTTCGAGGACGGCGGTCTTGAGGGCGTCGAAGTCGTTCCAGTCGCGGCTTATGACCGCGTCGGGGTCGTTTCTCGCCTGATCCACGTTCCCGTGGCAGGATCTGCGGCGTTCGTCGAAGGCTTCGGGATCGTCGGCGGAAAAATCGAAGACCTTTCCGAGAAGCGCGTCGGCTTTCGCGGGATCCTTTTCGCGCAGAGCCGAAACAAGAGCGTGATCGTCGAAGCCCCTTTTGAGGTTCTTGTATCTCAGGGATAAAAGGACGTCTCCGTTGTGCGCGGGATAAACGAAGTTCACGTCGCCCGTGCCGAAATGGGAGTAGCGTATATCCTTTCTCGGGTCGTCCGGGTAGAGGCAGAAGTCCCATCTGAGAAAGCCGTCGAACCCGATGCGGTCGGTAAGAAGACCTATCGCGCGGTTGTCCACGAGCGGATTTGAGATGCAGTTGTTGGGAACGTGGTGATAGCCGCAGACGTACCAAAGCATCTTTTTGTCCGGGAATTTCTCCTTGTGCTCTTTCAGGCGGGCGTACTCGCGCGTGACGCAGGACAAAAACGGGGCGAAGGTGGAAATGCTGTCCTTGAACTCCTCCACGAACTCGGCGTGATTGATCGCGGTCGAGCACTTGAACGAAGGCGCGACGCTTTTTAAGAGCTCGAGGCTCTCGCGGTACCGGTCGATATCGCCCGGTTCGTCGGCGGCGATCCTGACTCTCCCGATCTGATCCGTACGGATGAAATAACTTTCCAGAGACTTGATGTAATCTATCACCCGTTCGCGGTCGCGCACGTATTTCAGAGCGCCGTCAGATTCGTCGAGGTACCTTAAAACGATGTTCTCGGGGTAGTTTTCCACGAGCGGCGTCGGGATCAGCTTCTGCCAGACGTTGACGAGCCCGAAGATCTCTATATCGCCGTTTATCCCGTACTTGCCGCATAAGTCGATATAGCGCTGCATCTTGGAATAGTCGTATATAAACTCCCCGTTTTTCTTTTTCGTGATCGGGATGATCGAATACTCGAACAGGTTCCCCGGATTCTCCCTGTCCGTCGTGCAGCCCTGACCGCCCCAGGGGATCTGGCCGGCGCAGAGCGTGACGGACTTCTGACCGAGGGCTGAGATCGCCGCGACGTATTTTTCAAGGACGGCAAAATGACTGTCGCTCCAGAGCGCGACGTCGTGGTGGCGCGCGACGGAGGACAGATGCTGCCACAGATTGACGTAGAGCTTTCTGTTTTCGGGCTCCGGCAGGACGAAGGGATAAATTTTCAGCGGGACGGTATATGAAAAGACCTTTTTTTCGTCCTCCCCGTATCTTGAAATGTAGACGCTGACCGTGACGGGATATTCGCCCGGCTCGGCGTCGGCGGGGATCTTCGTTTCGACCCAGACTCCCGTCGGGAGATTGGCGGGACTTTCGACGACGTCCTGCTTCAACAGCACGTCCGCTTTTTTCACGTCGTCCTGATCGGTCATGAAGCCTTCGAGATCAAGTTGAGTTTCAAAGGGCGAATCTACGGCGACTCTTATCCTCTCGTGATGTCCGCGGACTCCCGCTTTTCGGGAGAACCACTCGACCGGGCGCACGCTGACGCTGTACTGGAAGTCGGACTGCAAAACGATCTGGAACGCCGCGCTGTCCCGGCGGGCGGCGGTGAGTCCTGCAAGAGGCGGGATCGGATCGCCGGAATTGTCGAGCCTGACCCTGTAAGCCTCGTTTGTGACTGCGGCCAAAGTAAGCATTGTTTTTCCTCCAGGTTTTTTTATTTGTTTTATTTATTTCTCGAAGCCTTCGAGAGCGCCGTCGAAGCCGGTCAGCGAAAGAAA
Organism: Clostridia bacterium; assembly: GCA_017453605.1. Classification (GTDB taxonomy): domain Bacteria; phylum Bacillota; class Clostridia; order Oscillospirales; family SIG627; genus SIG685. The sequence continues at coordinate 4,306 of JAFTEP010000113.1, read as the reverse complement.
GCGGCGGTATTCGGCGTAATCCGTGTCCTCTCCGAGGCGCGCGGCGAAGTGGTTGACGCCGTTTTCGTCTCCCTCCCAGCGGATGAGATAATAGCCCTTAACGTCTTCAATGCTCCCGAAGCGCACCGTCTCCCGCGGTTCGGCTTCGACGCCGCCGCAAAAGACTTCTTTTCCGGAAAGGACTTCCGTGACCTTAACTTTCACCGATACCGTCTTTGGCGTTTCGTTGTCGGCGACGAGCGCGAGGCGACTGTTTTCGTCCGGCTCGTCTATTATGACGGCAAAAGGCGTCTGAGAGCGCTTTATGTAGGAATAGGCGAGTTTTTTTGTCCCGTACCAGTCGACGACGGCGTCTGAGACCTGAGGCCAGCCGTCGATGACGTTCCACCAGAGAAGACCGCTGCGGTAAGGCTTGGCGGCCCTGAAATGCTCGATGAAGAATTTCAGCGCCTCCGCCTGGGAGATCTGGCTCTGCAGGGCGAAGAGTTCGAGGTCCTTTTTCGCGCTCCCGAAAAGCCGCTCGACCTGCCTTATCATCAGCGGGACTCTGTACGCGAAGGGCGCCTTCGGATCGCTTTCGGGAGAGGCGCTGTGAGCGAGCCAGTGGGGGTCGGAGCAGACGGCGGCGTCGCCCATGTTTTCAAGGTGATCTTTTCCTATGAACTTTTTCAGGCTCTCCGGCGAGGGACAGCCGTGATATCCGGTCTCGGAGGCAAAACAGCACTTCGAGTCCTTATAGTATTCTCCCTTGAACCATTTTCTCGGGCCCCAGAGGTGATCCTCGGAGGGGTCGTTTTTAATTATCGACTCGCCGTCGAGATACGGGCTCGAGGGCAGATAGGGTCTTGAGGGATCGAGGCGCTTTATCACCTCGGGCAGGACTTTTCGTGTTATGACGTTGTCGTCGGCTGTCAGCGTGAAAACGTTTTCGCCGTTCACCTTCTGCTTTTTCGAGCGCCACGACTGGTCGCACTCGTTGTCGCCCGACCAGAGGACGATCGACGGGTGATCCCTGAGCCGCTTCACGACAGACTCCGCCTCCTCGCGCATCAGCGAACAGAACCTCCCGTCCTGGGGATATATCCCGCAGGCCATCGAGAAATCCTGCCAGACCATGATGCCGTGAGCGTCGCAGAAATCGTAGAAAGAGTCGGGATTGTAGACGTTTCCGCCCCAGCAGCGGATCATGTTGCAGCCCAAATCCTCCGCGAGAACGAGCCCCCTTTCGGTCAGGGCTTCGTGCCTTGACGGGAAGGCGTCTGTCGGCACCCAGTTCGTCCCCATCGCGTAAACGGGCTTTCCGTTGACGAAGAACCTGAATCTCGCGCCATCACCCGAACGGCTCGTGCGGTCGAGAACGACAGTGCGGATGCCGACGCGCTTTGAGAGCCTGTCGATCTCTTCGCCGTTTCTTTCGAGCGAGACTTCAAGACCGTACAGCTCGGGATCGCCGTAGTTTTTCGGCTGCCACAGCCGCGGACAAGGGACGTTCATCCTCAATGATACGGATGCACTGAAGAGCTTCGTTGAGGCTTCGATCCTGCCGTCGCGGTTGGTAAGAGACGCTTTGAGGCGGTATTCGCCGTCAAACAGAAGCCGCGTGTCGACAGTGACCTTGACGGAAGCGTTTTCCGGCGTAAGATCCGAGACGCAAAAAGAAACGTCGACTATCCTCTCGCGGGGCTTTTTCACCACCAGGACTTCTCTCCACAAACCGCCGGAGACGGTGCGCGGCATTATGTCCCAGCCGTAGAGGTAGGGCGCCTTTCTTATGACGAGGGAATCCCGGCTGTACGTCTGAGCGACGGCAAGCGCGTCGGGCGCGTGTTCGAGGCTGTAGACGGCGGCTGGGATGACGTGGACGGTCAGTTCGTGTTCTCCGTCACCAAGATCGCCGAGCGGATATTCGTGCGGGATCAGCATATTCTCGGCGGTCCCGAGAAGCTCTCCGTCGACGAAGATCTCCGCGGCGGTGTCGATGCCGTCAAAAAGAAGATAGGTCTCGTTTTCGTCTTTACGGTAAATAAATTTTGCAAAATACCAGAGGTGGAGGTCTTCGTATTTCTGAGTTTCCCACACGTTGTCCCCGAAATATAGATCTTCGGGCAGGATCCCGGCGCGGGAAAGATCGAGTTCATAATTGCCCGGGACTTCAGCGTCGATCACCCTGATCGGAGTGCCGAAAGCCTCCCTCTCGCTTTTCGGCGAGAGCTTTTTTTCTTCGACCGTCCTGTGGCGGCAGAATCCGAGCCGCCAGTTTTTGATTTGGGTTCTTATTTCCATCGCGATACTCCTGAAATCACCCGAACAGCTCGTCCTCGACGGCGGCGCAGAGCCAGTGATAGACGGGAAGATGATATTCCTGAACGAGATAGGTCTCTTTTGCCGGCACCCTTATCGCGGCGTCGGCGATCATCGCGAGCTTTCCGCCTCCCGCTCCGGTGAGCGAGACGACGTACCCTCCGCGCGCCTTGACCGCCGCTGCGGCGTAAAAGACGTTTCCGGAGTTGCCGGAGGTCGAGATCGCTATGAGAGCGTCGCCCTTTTTCGTCTTCGACCACGCCGCCTGCGCGTAGCAGAGAGCGGGGTCGGCGTCGTTGGCGAACGCCGAGAGAAGGGCGGTCTCCGAGACGAGGCTCACAGCGTCGACTCCGTTCTGGAGCCCGTCCGCGAGCCTTTTTCCGTCCTCACCGAATTTGTTAAACAGCGCCTTCTCGTCGGGCGAGAGCTCTCTTTTTTTCAAAAAGCCCTTTGAAAGCTCCCCGACAATGTGCAGAGAGTCCGCCGCGCTCCCTCCGTTGCCGCAGACCATGATCTTTTGCGACCGGGCGGCTTCGCAGAGAATCCCGAGCGCCTTTTCCATATCCGCTCTGCAGACGGCGAGAGCATCGAAGCGGACGAACAGTTCGTCTCTGTCAAAACGAGTTTCAGCCATTTTCTTTTCCCCTGTCCCTTGCAAGAATTGCCGTGCTGACGGCGGCGACGTCCCCGATCCGGTCCCCGAGCAGGGCCGGAACGATCTTCACGTTGTCCGCGAATAGCGCCTCGCGCCGGAATATTTCTGTCATTTCTTTTTCAAACAGAGATCGGCTTCTTGCGTAGACGCTCCCTATGACGATCATTTCGGGATCGAAAAGATCCGCGAGGATCGCGAGCCCCCGCCCGAGAGCGCGCGCCGAGCGGCGGTAGACCCCGAGCGCGAATTTGTCGCCCTCTTCGGCGCTTTGGGCGAGATCTTTTGCGGTGAAAGAAGTCTTTTTCATTTTCTTTTTTTCGGCGACTTCCTTTGCCATACGGGCGATCCCGCCGCCGGAGCAGAAGCCCTCGAAGGAGCCCTTCTTGCCGTAGCCCTCCGGTCCGGTGCGCGCGAGCCTTATATGCCCCGCCTCTCCGGCGTTCCCGAAGGCGCCCTCGTAGAGCCTGCCGTCGAGTACGAGCCCCGCTCCGAGCCCGGTCCCGAAGGTCAGAAAGATCATGTTTTTCGTCCCTTTCCCGGCTCCGAAACGCCATTCCGCGAGGGCGCAGGCGTTCGCGTCATTGCACAGAAGAGCGGGCGCTCCCGCCGCCTCCGAAAGGATCCGGCAGATCGGCACTTCGTCCCAGCCCGGCAGATTCGGCGGCGAAAGGATCAGTCCCCTCTTCGCGTCGAGCGGTCCGCCGCAGCTTATCCCGACGGCGTCTATCGCGTTGACAGACGCGAAAGCCGAGACCTCTCCGACTATTCGCGAGACCGTGCTCCGGCAGTCGGACGTGGGAAAGCAAATCCTGTTTTGGATCTCTCCCGACTCGTCCGCAAGCACTACCGCGCACTTCGTGCCGCCTATATCGACTCCGATAAGCATTTTTTCCTCAGTCCTTTCACGGACGCGTCCGCGGTCTGTCGTTTCGACCGCTTGTTTGGGTCCGGTCCGTTGGTCTGTGTTCCGTTTTTATAATTCTATCACATACGGCACGAGAACTCAACACATTTTTCGGTCGGCAGGATAAAAAAGCGCCCGGACGGCGGAGGGACCGCCGCCCGGGACGAAGCCGTATAAGATGCGTCGTTATGAGACGGATCATTCACTGAGCCGTCGCGGAATACGAAGTCTGGCCGTTTGAGAGGGTGTAGGTCGCGCCGCTTGAAAGTTCGGATGAATAGACCGTCGCGCCGTAGTAAGAGAGACCGCTCGCCACGGTGAAGCTGACGTCAAGACCCGAGAGCTTCCATGTGCCGCCCGTGAAGGTGTAGGTCGAGCCGGTCGCGCCGCTCTGTGAGCCGGGCATTCCTCCCTGAGAGCCGGGTCCGCCCTGAGAGCCGGGCATT
>JAFTEP010000112.1 GCA_017453605.1 Clostridia bacterium | reverse complement strand
GAGAAGATCGAGCTTTTCTTTTTCGAGACAGTCGGGACGCGTCGCGACCGAGAGGATCTCGATCTCCGGCTGAGAGATCGCCTCAGTGAAGATCTTCTCGAGATACTCCGTTTTTCCGTAGGTGTTGCTGTAGCTCTGGAAGTAGGCGATAAATCCCTTGTCCGGGAAGTTTTTCGATTTGTTGTTCAGGAGCCGTTTCGAGCGCACGATCTGTTCGGCGACGGAAAGGGATTCTTCCGGGCAGAAATCGCCGCTCCCCACCGAGCAGAAGACGCATCCTCTGTCCGACAGGGTCCCGTCGAGGTTGGGGCAGCCGAGTCCCGAGGAGAGTGGGAGCTTGAAGATCTTTTTGCCGAAGTTTTCGTAAAGGAAGTCATTCAAAGATCTGTATCTTTTTATCATATCCGCCATAATGGAATGATTATATACTACCCCGGGATTTTTGTCAAGCAAAAGAGGTTGACAAGACTGCCGCGATGTGATATTATCGTAGACAGGAAAAAAGATTTTAAGGAGGTCCGTTTCATGGCTTTTGACCGCACCCGCTCCGAAGCGGCGTATAAATCCTCGAGGATCACGCTCTTGACTCTCATCATCCTCACCGTCGCGAACGTGTTGTTCTATTTTCTTTCGTTCGGCATCGAGATGCTCTTCTGCATCGACTTTCCGTACGTCGCGGTCGTCATCGCGGACACCGCCGGGAACACGCCGCTCGGGATCGCGATCTGCGCGGCGGTGCTTCTGTTCTTCCTTGCCGCGTGGCATTTTTCCGCCAAAAATCACGTCTGGATGATCGCGGCGGCCGCAGCGCACGTCCTCGACACCGCGACGCTCTTCTATCTGGCTTCTGTAAGCGGCTTCGGGGATCTGATCTTTGCGTTCATCGTCCACGTCCTCGCCTCGGCGTATCTCATTTCCGGCTGCGTGCACGGCGCGAAGCTGAAAAAGAACGCCTCCGATCCGGCGATCGCCGCTCAGTTCGGCGCCTGGCAGTCGGGGCAGTTTTTGCCTCAGCGCGACGTGTACGGTCAGCCTCAGCAGGGACAGTATTATCAGCCCCAGCAGCCGTATCAGCCTCAGCAGGGACAGTACTGCCAGCCTCAGCAGCCTCAGCAGACTTATCAGCCCTATCAGCCGCCGGTACAGCCTCAGCAGAATTATCAGCCGCCGGTCCGGCCCCAACAGCCCGATCAGCAGTACCGGCCCCCTCAGGAAGGAAACTGATCCCGCATTGATTTAGGGGTTTGCCGTATGACAGAATTCTACACCGTCAGTCCGCTGCCGCGTCCGGCGCGGCTCAGCGAGGCGACAAGATCCTTCGCGCGCGACTCGCTCGCGCACGTCTGGGGTCTCGATACGGAGCGCACGCCCGGAGTCGAGCTCGACGGCGTCCCGGATTTCGACAAGCTGCCGGAGATCAAAAAATACGACGCGGCGATCAAGAAGATCGCAAGTGATGCGCCTTTAAGGATCTGCCCCGGCGAGAAGATCAGCGGCGCCGCCACTCTCGGCATCGCGATCGGGCACTGCGTTCCCGCGCGTTACGGCGGGCACAGACTGTGGTCGAGCGTGTCGCATTTGACGCCGGATTTCGCCTCCGTCCTCGAAAAGGGACTGAGAGGGATCCGCGAAGAGGTCGAAAAGTCGATGAAAAAGCCTCACGACGCGAGAGGAAAGGCTTTTCTTGAAAGCTGCGTCTCGACTCTCGACAGCTTTGAAATTTGGAACGACAGATATATTTCGGCGCTCGAAAAAACGCCCGGCTATGGATCGAACGCCCGGAATATGCGCCGCGTCCCGCTCGATCCTCCGCGCTCGTTTTACGAGGCGGTGCAGAGTCTCTGGAGCGCGTTCGCGTTTTTGCGGCTCTGCGGCAACTGGCCCGGCATCGGCAGGATCGACGTCCTCCTCGGAAAGTATCTGAAAAACGATCTCGAAAAGGGCGTTCTCACCGTAGAAGAAGCCCGGGAGATCCTCGCGCACTTTTTCATCAAGGGCTGCGAATGGGTCAAGGGCGGCGATTACGGCAGCGGAGACGCCCAGCACTACCAGAACCTTGTGCTCTCCGGCATAGACGCCGACGGGAAAGACGTCACGAACGAAGTTTCGTATCTCGTGCTCGATATCATCGAGGAACTCGGCATCAGCGATTTCCCGACCACCGTCCGCGTCGGAGATAAGACAGATCCGAAGTTTCTGAGGCGGGTCGCCGAAGTCATGAGGTACGGCGGCGGAGTGCTTGCCATCTACGGCGAAAATACCGTGATCCGCGCCCTCGTCAGGGCGGGCTATCCCGAACGCGAGGCGAGAGGCTTCGCGAACGACGGCTGCTGGGAGACTCAGATCCCCGGAAAGACCTTCTTCATCTATTCCCCGTTCGATTCCCTGCAGATCCTGCAGAAGACGCTCGGCGTCGGAGAAGATCCCGCCGATTTCGGGGACTTTGAGAGCCTGTATTCTGCTTTTATCGCGGGGATCCGGGATCATCTTGAGCAGCTTTATAATAGAAAAGAAAAGAACTTCGACAAATTCGGCGTGCCGACAAAGGACTGGCGCTGGGCCCAAAATCCTCCCTGCACCGCGGTCTCGCTGTTCGAGCAGGGCTGTATAGAAAAGGGGCTCTCCTATCTCGAGGGCGGTCCGGTCTACAACGTCAATTCCCCGCACATCGGCGGGCTCGCCGACTCCGTCAACAGCCTTTACGCGATAAAAAAGCTCGTGTACGAGGAAAAGAAAATCACCCTCCCCGAGCTCGTGAAGATCCTCGGCGAGAACTGGGAGCAAAACGAGCCGCTGAGACGTTACGCCGCGACGAAATTCACCTATTACGGCAACGGCGGCGAAGAGGTCGACTCGCTCGCGGCGAGGGTCCTCGCGGATTTCGCCGCCGCCTGCAATGCTCTCGACGGCAGATGCCCCTACCGCTTCCCCGCAGGAGTCAGCACCTTCGGCAGACAGCTCTCCTGGGCGCCGTCCCGCACGGCGACAGCGTTCGGCAGACGCGCGGGAGAAGTTCTCGCCGCCAATTGCTCGCCGACTCCCGGCACCGACCGCGAGGGCGCGACGGCCGTCATCCGCTCCTACTGCGCCGCAGACCACACCGCTTTCGGGACGGGCTCCGCGCTCGACGTTAAACTCCTCCCGACAGACGTCGCGGGCGACGACGGGCTCGACGCTCTGGTCGGGCTGATAAAAGGATTCGTTGATCTCGGCGGCTTTTTCATGCAGCCCGACGTTCAGGATCCCGCCGTGCTCCGTAAGGCGCAGGAAAACCCCGGGGATTTTCAGACGCTTTCAGTTCGCGTTTCCGGATGGAACGCGAGATTCGTGACTCTCTGCCGCGAATGGCAGGATATGGTGATAGAACAGAATGAGCACTGACGCCGCGCTGATAAGCAGGATCCAGAAATTCTGCATGCACGACGGCCCGGGACTGAGGACGGTCGTCTTCTTCAAGGGCTGTCCCTTGAGGTGCGCCTGGTGCCACAATCCCGAGACGCAGAGCTCGAAGATAGAAATGATGCTCACCGAAAAAAACTGCATCGGCTGCGGCGACTGCGCGTCGGTCTGCCCCTCGGGAGCGCAGGTCTTCTCGCCCGGACGCGCTATAGACAGACAAAAATGCGTTTCCTGCGGCAGATGCGCAGAGGTCTGTCCCTCCGGTGCGATCTCGCCGAGCGGGGAACGGATCCCTATAGAAAAGATCGCAGAAGAAGTGCTCGCCGACCGCGCGTTTTACGGCACGGAGGGCGGGATCACCGTCTCCGGCGGCGAGCCGACCTTTCAGCCGGAGGCGCTCGTGAGGCTTCTTGAAATCATGCGCCGTAACGGCGTGAACACCGCCGTCGAGACCTGCGGCGCTTTCCCCGAGGACTTCGCCGATACTCTCGCCGGCCTCGTCGATCTGTTTCTGTTCGACTTCAAGGACAGCGATCCCGAACGACTGAGGCGCTTCACGGGCGCGGACTGTGAGCGCGTGGCGAACAATCTTCTGCGCCTCGACTCGCTCGGCTGCGGGAGCGTCGTCAGATGCCCGCTGATCCCGGGCGTCAATCTGGACGCGGATCACGCCGCCGCCGTCGCCGCGCTCTGCCGCCGCCTCGAAAGGGCAAGATTCGTCGAGCTTCTGCCGTATCATCCCTACGGGGAGTCGAAGGCGAAAAGGCTCGGACGGACGCAAAGGCTGTTTGAGCTCCCGGACGAAGCCGCGCTCGAAGACTTCGCGCAGTCTCTTCTGACCTCCGGCGTCCCGGTGAAGCTGAACGGCAAACTGCGCCGGACGCCGTGACGCGGTGCACATTATAAACTAAAGGAAAAAATATTTTTATCAAAGAAAGGTCCGTTATGGTCAGCACAGTCTACGGAGCGGGGCTCACCGGTATAGAGGGCTACAAGGTCACGGTCGAGTGCTTTGTCAATTCGGGCATCTGGCACCTCGGCGTCATCGGCCTCCCCGACGCCTCTGTCAACGAGGCTCTCGAGAGGATAAACGCGGTCATCGTCAATTGCACGCTTCCCGTGAAGCGCGCGGCGACGACGATCAACCTCGCGCCCGCCGACGTGAAGAAGACCGGCGCGGTCTACGATCTGCCGATGCTCCTGTCGCTTCTGAAATACACTCTTCTCGCCGAGACCGATCTTTCCGACAAGTGCTTCGTCGGCGAACTGTCGCTGACGGGAGAGCTCAGGGAGTGCCGGGGCGCGCTTTCCATGGCGCTCGCCGCGAGGGATGCCGGTCTGAAGGAGATCTATTTCCCCGCCGGGAACGCCGCCGAGGCGGCGATGGTCGAGGGGATCACGGTCTACGGCGTCAGGGACGTCGTAGAGCTCTGCCGCCATCTGAGAGGGACCGAGCCTGTTTCTCCCGCCGTCTTCGACCGCGCTTCGGTCGGGGAGAACTCACATTTGCTCACCGATTTTGCCGACATAAAGGGTCAGCAGACCGTCAAGCGCGCCGCCGAGATCGCCGCCGCCGGAGGGCACAATATGCTCCTCATCGGACCTCCCGGCTCCGGCAAGAGCATGATCTCGAAGGCGCTCCCCGGGATCCTTCCCGAAATGACTTTTTCCGAGATGCTCGAAACTACGCGCATCCATTCTATCTGCGGGATGCTCGGCGGCGGGAACATCGTCGACACGCGCCCGTTCCGCGCTCCGCACCACACGATGAGCTTCGCGGGGCTCGCCGGAGGCGGCGCCGTGCCTATGCCCGGCGAGATCTCGCTCTGTCACAACGGCGTCCTGTTCCTCGACGAGCTGCCCGAGTTCGACAAGAAGGCGCTCGAAGTTTTGCGTCAGCCGCTCGAGGACAAGTGCATCACGATCACCCGCGTCGGCGGCAAGATCACCTTCCCGGCGTCCTTCATGCTCGTCTGCGCGATGAATCCCTGCCCCTGCGGATACTTCGGGAGCTCTCAGAAAAAGTGCACCTGCTCCCAGCAGGCGGTCAGAAAATATCTCTCGCGCATATCCGGTCCTCTGCTGGACAGGATAGATATACAGATAGAAGTCCCCGCGGTCGACTTCGAACAGCTCAACGACACCTCGCCCGCCGAATCCAGCGCCGAGGTCAGGAAAAGGGTCAACGCCGCCAGGAAGATCGCCGTCGAAAGATACAAGGAGCTCGGCATCGGCTCCAACGGCGCCCTCAACGGCACGCTCACCCGGCGCTTCTGCGTTCCGGATCAGGCGGCGGCCGGCACTCTCGAGACCGCCTTCAGGACCCTCGGGCTCTCCGCCAGAGGCTACGACCGCATCCTGCGCCTGTCGCGCACGATCGCCGATCTCGAGGGCGACCAAATGATCGGGGAGGATCACGTCATGGAGGCGATCCAGCTCAGGAGCCTCGACAGAAAATACTTTGAGTGACCAGGACCCCGGCAAAAAACGCTTTCTCACCCGGAGGCTCTTCGCCCCGAAGATCGGGACGAAAGGCTTTCGGGTGATTTTTCACAATCGCTTTGTGTATCAAATCGCGGCGCCCCACAAGATATTGTGCAGTTTTCCGACACCCCGAAAAAGCTTGAAAAATCGACAAAAAAAGTGCAGAAAAGGTATTGACAAGGGGCTTCTTATAGGATATAATATGCGAGCATCACGGATACGGGCGGACGCAAGTCTCCCGCCGCTCCCTCAAAAAACCTTAAAAAAAGTTTAAAAAACTTCAAAAAAGGTATTGACAAGGGGAGGAAGATGTGGTAGAATAAGCAAGTCGCCGCCGGAGAGCGGCGAGCACGAACCTT
>JAFTEP010000111.1 GCA_017453605.1 Clostridia bacterium | reverse complement strand
CGTCAACGACGTAATCAACAGACGTCAGCCGGTCGGATCGCTTGAAGACACCGAACGCGAAGAGCCGGTCGACACCTTCGCCTACTATTTCGGCGCTCTCGTGAAGCGCCTGAGAAAGATCAATCCCAAGTGCAGGCTGTTTTTCGTGACTATCCCGAGAAGAAACAACAAGCACGACGAGCTGAGAGCTCAGCACGCCGAATTTCTGCATCAGTTCGCCGAAAAGCTCGGCTTCGCCTACGTTCTCGATTTCTTCAACGACGTCCCCGTCTACGACGACAGATTCTATTCACGCTTCTTCATGGGCTCTCACATGAACGCCGCGGGATATCTCTTCACCGCCCGCGTCATGGCGTCCTACATCGACTACATAATCCGCAGCAACTGGGACGATTTCGTTCAGATCCCCTTCGTGAGAACGAATTTTTACAACAAAAAGTATAAATGAGACCGAAATCTCGCGCCGGCCGTCGATTTTCCGACAGCCGGCGCGTTTTCTATATGTTCTTTTTTGTCGCGGTCAGCGCTTTTGCCAGCGCCTCGCCTAAAACTTTTCTTCCCTCGCCGTTGTAGTGATACGGGTCGATCTTCCAGGAGTCCTTGTCTTCGAGGAGCGTATATGAGTCGAAAAGCTCGACGCCGAGCTCCGACGCCGCTTTTTTCACCTCTTCGTTGTAGGCGAGCATGAGAGCGTTCTTCGTCTCGTTCTCCTCGCGCCTAAGTTCCGTTATCGGGGTGTCGGTCGTTTCGGGCGAGTTCGGGTTCACCGAGATCTTTGTCGAAGTCCCGATCATCCACTTCGCCTCAGGGAAGCGTTCGATGAGCTTTTTGAGCGTGTTTTTCAGATTCTCGGCGTATTCTTCGACGGTCTGTGAGTGCGTGTGCAGTCCGTTGTTGAAGAACGCGGCGTCGAATCTCAGTCCGTCGATCCCGCACAGACCGCTGACGGTGTCAAAAAACCTCTTTTCGTTTACTCCCATCGAGCTCACGAAGGTCGTCACGCTGTAGTTTTCTTTTACCGCCTCAAAAAACGCCTCGTGCGCTCCCCAGACTATGGAATCCCCGATCAGAAGTATCCTCGGGAGATCTTCATCTTTTGAACGCTGTTCGTAGATGATCCAGCCGATCGCCTCGGAAACGTCACCGGACGGGTCTTTTTCTCTCTCCGGAAGGGAAGCTATTACGTTCTTTGTTTTTTCCTCGGACGCCGCATCGATTCCGAGAATATCCGCGGCCTTTTTGACTTTTTTGTCCGTGTCTTCGTCTCCGAAGAGCCCGGCGATCACTTTAGACTCCGGGAACATTCTTACAAGGCTTTCAAGACATTCGGAGTACGTCCCGTCATCCGGCTTCAACGCCCTGAAAAACACCGCGTCGTATTCCGATCCGTCCTCCTTGCAGAGAAGTTTCAGCTTTTTTTCAAACTCTTCGGGCGTTTTTACGGGGATCTGGGCAAAGGACGCCGCGCAGACGCCGCTCAGCTCCTTTTCGATCTCCGGTTGACGGTCGTAAAGCTCTCTGTCTGCGACAAAGAGCAGTTTTTTGGGCGTTTTCATATCGTGGACGCACCAGTATTTCAGTTTGGGGATCCTTTGAGCCATCGATCTTTCCTCACTTCTGTCGCAGAGCCCCGGAAAACTCCTTTTCCGGGGGTCTGTTGAGCTTTTTTACTGCGCCTCTTCGTCGGTCT
>JAFTEP010000110.1 GCA_017453605.1 Clostridia bacterium | reverse complement strand
GTTGGGATAGGTCTCGGGCCTGATGCCGAAGTAGTTGGAGGTGTAGCCGGTGACGGTGAGGGGCTTGGGATAGCCGATGGAGTTGAGAACCATGTCCAGAGAGTAGCAGCCGATGTCGCCCATCGCGCCGATGCCCGCGGTGCCGTCCTCGATGAAGGAGGTGCCGTAGGGAGTAGGGATGCCCTTGCGTCTTCCGCCGCCGGTCTGGATGTAGTAGATCTTGCCGAGCTCTCCGGATTCGACGATCTTCTTGAGCATCTTCATGTTCTCGTCGAACCTGGGCTGGAAGCCGATGGAGAGGATCTTGCCGCTCTTCTTTTCGGCGCGGCAGATCTCGACGGCCTCTTCGAGGGTGACGCACATCGGCTTCTCGAGCACGACGTTGACGCCCTTCTGGAGCGCGTAGATGGTCGGGGCGGCGTGCTGACGGTTGTAGGTGCAGACGCTGACCGCGTCGAGGTGCAGGCTCTCGTCGTCGAGCATTTCCTTGTGGCTCGGATAGTCGCACTTGACGTTGGGGACCTCGTACTTCTCGAAGAACGCCTTCGCCTTGCCGGGGATCAGGTCCGCTCCGGCGACGACCTCGACGTCTTCCATATCCTTGTAGATCCTGATGTGTTCGCCCGCGATCCAGCCGCAGCCGATGATGCCGACTCTGACCTTCCTGCCGAAATCGACTTTTTCCTTCTGAGTCTGATCTTCCTTGAAGAGATCGAGTTGTTCAGCCATTGTTTTTTTCCTCCGTTTTTCGTTTTTGGTTTTGTTTATTCCCTGCGCATCAAGCGCGGATTTACTTTTTGATGACGATGAAATCTATCGCGATCCGGGCGATGCCGTCGCCGATGTACTTGCGGTTGTCGGAGAACGCGACGATCTGGTCGATCACGGCCTCCGCCGAGGAATCCACGAGGAGCTTCGCCGCCTCTTTGCCGCCGCCGTTGTTGACCGGGGTGATGCTGAGTTTGGAGGCGCTGACGGCTCCGCCGTTCAGAGTGAAGCTCTGCTGGAAGATGAAGCTGCCCGTGCCTTCGGCGGTCTGGGTCGAATCGTAGAGGACCGCCGGGCTGTAGACGATGTATCTGTCCTTATAAACGCTGATGCCCTGGATGGCGTCCTGAGTGAAGAAGACGACAAGGTCCGCGCCGTTGTCTATCGCCGCCCTGCCGGATTTTGTCATAACTCCGTCGACAGCGTTGGGCTGTTTGTCGGTCGTGGTGCGCTTGAACACGACGATCACGACCGCCGCGCCCTCGTTTTTGGCCTGTGTGACGGCGTCCTTGGAATTGAAGGTGCCGCTCGTCCCGTCGATGTCGAAGCTCAAAACCGTGACCTTGCCGACCGGGCTCTCGATGCTCGAGGAGCCGGAAGCGGTCTGCATGATGAGGCCGGCGTCGTTGAGCGCGGTCTGCGTGTCGGCGATCCCCTCGTCGCCGTAATCGTTGACGTGGGAGCCGGCGAGGACGACGAGATCGATCCCGGCGTTCCTGAGAGCGCGGGCGTAGGCGGGCTTGCCGCGAACCGCCGAGAAGCCCTGTCCCTGAGCGGGAGTGAGATTGTCGGTCAGGACGTTGGAAAGAGAACAGATGCTCAGACCGTCGGTCGAAAGGAGCGGCGAGAGCGAGCCGAGCGGATAGGCGTCGTCGCCGGACGAGGCGTACGCCGCCTCAAAGGGGCTGGAAACGTCGGTCACCGCGTCGCCCACGGTCAGTTTGCCGCCGACGGAGACCGTGAAGACCTTGCCGTCGTTGATCTGTTGGCGGTAGACGCTGAGCATCGCGAGGGTCAGTTCGCCTCCGGGAGAGGTGTCGAACTTCGGGTAGACCACGTCCTCGGAGGGAGAGGTCGGCGGGCAGGTGACGTCGATGTCGTTGAGGAGCTGCGCCATCCTGACCTGGAAGCTCGAGTTGTCGGCGAAGGGGGTGGAAAGGATCTGGGAAAGGGTGTTGGAAATGAGCGTCAGATACGCGCTCCCGTCGGAATCAGAGAGAGTCTCGCTCAAGAATCCGGCGCAGTCTTTGAGGTTCTTGGCGAGACGGCCGAATTCGGAGATATAGCTCTTGTCGCTGCTGTAGGCGAGCCTTTTCACCATATCCTCGAGCTCTTTGGAGGTGCGCGTCACGGTCTGCGCGGTGACGGCGGGCTCGGGCTGTTCAGCCGTGGGGAGAACGGCAGACGTGCCGTCGGGGACTTCCGTGGAGAGCGTCTCTTTGGTCTCGACCGGACCCGACTGACCGGGATTGATTATATTCACGACGAAGACCATCGTCATGGCGAAAGCAAGCACGCAGAACACAACGCTCAGAAGCTTTGATCTCATGGGACCATCCTTTCGTTTTCAGTTAGTTGTTCAAAAAAGGGGATACACGCCCTTGATGCGGGCGGGACTTTTATAAAATATATTTCCGTTACTGCCAGCATATATCAGCCCGAAAAAGGCGACAGTCCGCTGATTAAAACCTATTTTATCACATATTTGTGAATTTTTGAAGAGTTTTTTTGAAAAACTTAGAAAAAGAGCATGTTTTTCGGCTTCCCGACCCAAAAATCCCATCAAAAAAGCGGGCGCGCGCCGGGACAAAGCCGAAAAAAGCGCCGTCAACGGATAAAGCCCGGATAAAAAACGCCCGGGAAAGCAAGAATAAAGGAAGAATAAAGAAAAATAAAGAAGAACAAAATTGAGGCGGTGAAAAAATGCTTCAGGACAATCTCGTTTTGCTCTGGACGGGTCTTTTCGTCGGATCGGCGCTGTGTCTGGTCTCGACGGGGAGGACGGGCTTTGCCGTAAGCGCGGCGGCCGCGGCGGTCTGCGGAGTGCAGGCCTTCGCGGGGGTGCCGATCGGGGTGCAGGAACTTTCGTTCTGTCTGTTCGTCGGATCTGCCGCCGCCGTCAGGTCGGCAAGCGCGCTCTTAGCGGCGGCAAAAAGGGCGTTTTTTTTAAGAAGCGGGCGCGAAAGAAGCGCAAAAACAAAAATAAAAAAAGAATTACAAAATAAATTTACAAATAATTCCGTCCGCCGCCCTTGATTACGGCGGGATTTTTATATATACTATTTATAAGGTACTATTTATCAGGGCGATCTGCGGCGAAGTTTACGCCGTGTGCCGTGACAAAAGACTTTATCCGCCGGAAAATAAGCGGCGCCGGGACAGTAATAAGGAAAAACAGGAAGGACAGATAAATGGGCATTATCCAGGCAGTGTTCGGAAC
>JAFTEP010000109.1 GCA_017453605.1 Clostridia bacterium | reverse complement strand
TCCCGATTTGTCGATATGATTCTATCACACCGGGCAAAGCTTTTCTACTGAAAACGGGGCTGGAATGTTGCTTCCAACCCCGTAAGTGGCGGAGAGGATGGGATTTCCCGCCTGCGTGTCGGGGTTTTGGCGCGTAGAATCGCCTGTGTGCCCTTCAAATCGATCGGGAGGGATAAGCTGCCCACCCGCGAAAGAAAGGTCCGTAAAACGCGTTTTTGAAGAAATCAAAAGACCTCGACAAACCGGAATTTGTTTAATACTTCATTTCTATTTTCTTAATGGTATCTTCGAGAATGGCTTCCCTCAATTCTGTAAGCCAAGAAGAAAACGCCACCGTATCAAAAGCATAGATCTTATTTAGTTCAAACTCGTTTTCAGACCAAGTATCAAGTGGTGATTCGTTATGCTGAATCAAAGCTTCTAATTTATCCAAAGATTTATACAGCTTAGCTTCCTTGGTTTCCTGGGCAGCCATTTCTTCATAAAGAGCCGCAATATCCTCTGATAATTCCGCAGGAAGAGTTTTGACCCACTGATTTAATAACGAATCTTCTAGCTCTCTATCAGAATCTGTCTTTATAAATGCAGGTATATCCCCTGTAAAACACTCGCCAAGATCATGAATAAGGCACATATCTATCACTTTATTCATATCTAAATCTTTGAATTCATGCCTTAATAAAAAAGCCATAAGGGAGACTCGCCAACTATGCTCTGCTACACTTTCCGTTTTACCTTTTGTTGTCGTGCAATGTCTAGTTGTATCTTTTAGCTTTTCTGCTACATGTAATATTTCCAAGTATTCCCTAACGTCCACAGTATCCTCCCTTTAATCGTCTTTGCTCAACAAACTTTGATTTGTCGATATGATTCTATCACACCGGGCATAGTTTTTCTACTGAAAACGGGGCTGAAATGTTGCTTCCAACCCCGTAAGTGGCGGAGAGGAAGGGATTCCTCGCCTGCGGGCGAGCCGGGGCTCGGCTCTGAAGCGCCCCCGGCGCTTCATTCACTCCCTCGCCCTTCGAATCCCTTCGTTTCGTACCAAAACAAAATCCGCCCCACCGGGACGGACTTTGTTTTGGCGGAGAGGATGGGATTCGAACCCATGTGTGGTTTCCCACAAACTGATTTCGAGTCAGCCCCGTTATGACCGCTTCGATACCTCTCCGTATTGATGCGCCGCGGTTCGGGACACGCCTTTACCGAACGCAATGGATATTTTACATCAGCAAAAAGGATTTGTCAATAACGCGAGCGAAAAAAACTCCGTTCGGCAACAAAAAAAGCAAAAATCCGGGCTTGGAATAGAAAAAAATGCCGCGAACGCGGAGAAAACTTCCGGGAAAACCGTCCGGATAAGTTTTTTTCGGGACTGCCGGAGAAAAAATCCCAGGCAGTCCCGGCGAATGAGTTTTCAGCTTCTTCCGAGCACGATCAGATCGTCGTCGGGTGAGAGCGAAACGGTCTCGTCAAGAGGCGGATTGTATCTGCTGATCTTTTCGGCGTTGAGGATCCCGAGCATGATATATCCCTTTTCGAGCATCGCGCTTCTCAGATCCCTGACGCTGTGCGATCCCGTCAGCTTCATCTGAGCCGCGTTTTTCAGGTAGAGCTCGTTCCCGTCGTTTGACAGAAGCTCTCTGAACACGTCGATCAGCGCCGGATTTTCGGCGACCTGGGCGAGGATGAGAGAAGACATGCTCGACGAAACGAGAAAGTCCGTGTGATCGCGGCATCCCGCGAGCTTGTGATTGTGTTCCTTTCTCAGTTCGACCGTGATGTTGAAGTCCGAACCGTTCCTCCGGCGGATATCCCTCAGGTTTATCAGAAGGAAGATCGCTTCCATATCGGCCTCTTCCGGATCCTTTTCGTGATCGTTCAGAACGACGATGTGCTTTGCGTTTTTCGAGAGCCCGCACAGAGCTTCGTCGGACCGGGTATCTCCGTCGAAGAACTTGAGTTTCAGCCCTTTCTTTGCGGCGATCGGCTCGAGCTCGCTCTTTTTTTCTTCTGTTATCGCGCCGACAAGTCTGACGTTGACGACGTTTTCGGGAAGTTCTCTCAAAATCACGGGGAGCGTCTCGTTCTGTCCGAAGATGACTGTTTCCGCCTCTTCTTTATCCGTCTCGCCCGAGTTTTCGGCGCAGACGTTCTTAACATCCGACGGAGCGGTCAAAGCGATCTTTTCCGTGTCCGATTCCTCGGAGAACAGCAGGATCCTGTCGCTCTCGCCGAGCAAAAAGTCGGCGGGCGGGTTGAGAGTGACTTTGCCGTCTCTGAAGATCCCGGCGGGAACTGCGCCGTCGAGCCGAATGGCGAGCTCCCCGAACTTCATTTTCCCGATGCCGTCAAGATGGGCAGGATAGAACTCGCAGCCCTCGAAATCGAACACCTCGCGGAAGGTCTCAGACAGTCCGGTCTGGGTGCAGGAGTGGGCGATCATTTTTGCGATGATCGTGTTGGTGCGCAGAGTTGAAATGTTGTTCGCCTGGGCGAGGGAGGCGGGGAAGAGATACCCTTCGTTCGAGATCACCGCGCTGACGCTGATCTGCGGGGCGTCCAGATCCTCGAGGAGCGCGGAGACCGCGAGGATCGCCTTGATCGTCCTCAGATCGTCCGCGGGGGAAACGATGACGGTCCGGCAGGTCTCTATCGAGCATTTTTCGAGAGAGGCCGGATCTGTTATATCGACCGTGCGGCAGACGATGCGGAAGTTTTTCGGAGCGTCTAAGTTCTCCTCGATGCTCTGTTCCATCTCCTCTCGCTCCATATCCTCCGCGATCACCACGCAGGCGGGTCTTCCCGCCGCCGCGAGGATGAGCTGATTGAGAAGCGAATACTCCCCGGGACAGAAGCCTAAAAGCACGATGTGATCCCTTTCGAGAACGAGCGAGTTGCCCTTTTTCAGGCTCCCGATCTTTTCCTCGATCGCGCTCGTGACAATACCGATCAGGACGCTGGTGAACAGCAGTCCGGCGATCGCGGTTATCGACATCAGGATCACGTAACCGACGCTTCCTTCGTCGAAATAGGGCATCCATGCGTTTATCACCGTGGAAATGCTGTTCCAGAACACCGAGGCGGTCTCACCCTCCTCGTTGAAGCCGAAAAGGATGATGAGCCCGGCGATCAGCAGGGCGAGAAGCAGCGACGCGACGATCAGCACGCGGATGAAATTCAGCGAGCCTTTGGTCATCTTGTTGTCGAACCAGTACTGAAACCGGTCTTTGAGAGAAAAGCCCTTGGATTGGTTTTCCTTTTTCATCAGATCGCTCCCTTTTGTTTCTTTTATAAAGATTATAACATGAAAACAAAGATCGGGCAAGTCCTTTCGGAGCGCCCGAC